>NZ_JBGTHY010000435.1:0-21239 GCF_041745955.1 Pricia sp. | reverse complement strand
CCGATTTGAAGAAGGGAAAAAGATATCAGAAATAGTACAATTTTCATATAGTTTTCCCTAAATATCATCAAAGCTGACATCCGTAAAACTATCGGTAGGTTTGGCTTCCCCGTTTTCACTAGGCCCTTCATCCTCCTTCTTAAAATGCTTTTGATGTCTTTCGGAGATAACTTCCTTTCCTTTTTCATCGATGATGAAGTCCATCATTTCCTCGACATTTTCCCTAAAATCCTCAAAATCTTCTTTATAGAGGTAAATTTTGTGTTTTTTATAGTGAAAAGACCCATCGTCGTGGGTAAACTTTTTGCTTTCGGTGATCGTTAGATAATAATCGCCCGCTTTGGTGCTTCGTACATCGAAAAAATACGTTCGTCTGCCCGCACGCATTACTTTGGAGTGAATTTCCTCCTGGTCTATTGAATTTTTCCCTTCCATCGCTCTACTTGTTGGTTGTTTATCCAAAAGTGGAAAAAAAAAGTCAATTCGACAACAATTTTCTGATTTTCTTTGATTGTATTCCTCTCCTTTCGTTAGGTTACGTTCTCCGATAGTTGTGTAATATACAGCTCTTTGTAGTATCCTTCTTTATTATTTAGCTGTTCGTGACTGCCTTCTTGTAGGAGTTCACCATCTTTAAGCACGAGTACCTTATCGGCGTTCTTGGCCGAAGACACCCGATGACTTACGATGAGCGTGGTTTTATTGTCAGAAGCCTTCTTGAGATTGCTTAAGATTTCTTCTTCTGTTTCTGTATCCACGGCGGATAGGCAATCGTCGAAAAGATAGACTTGTGGATCCTTCAATAAGGCCCGTGCAATGGACACCCGCTGTTTCTGGCCTCCACTGAGGGTAATGCCCCTTTCGCCGAGCACCGTGTCATATCCTTTTGAAAAACCTATGATATTTTGGTGCACTACGGCTTCTTTGGCGGCTTTAACCACTTCTTCGTCCGTAGCGTTTTCCTTACCGAACTTGATATTATTCTTTATGGAGTCGGAGAACAGGAATGCATCTTGCGGCACGGCACCGACGGCCTGCCGTAAGCTGTCGATGTTCAGTTGCCGGATAGGTATGTCATCGATCAAAATTTCACCTGAGGTCACATCATAGAGGCGCGCCACTAAATCTAGAATGGTGGACTTACCAGATCCTGTCTTTCCAAGAATAGCAACGGTATCCCCGGCATGTATGGTAAACGACAGGTTTTTCAAGGCAGTAATTTCCGTATCCTCATAGGTGAAGGTCACATTTCTGAACTCTATTTTCCCATTTATGGGCGTAGTTTCGTGTACGGTATTTACGATATCGGGAGTCTCGAGCAAAAATTCGTTGATCCTTTTTTGCGAAGCTTCCGCCCTTTGCACGATAGAGGTCAACCAGCCGATAATGGCTACGGGCCACGTTAGCATATTGACGTAAAGAATGAATTCCGCAATAACCCCGACCGATTCGATTTCGCCGTCGATAAACTGTTTTCCACCGATGTAGATGACGAAAATGTTGCTGATACCAATCAGCATTACCATTAACGGGAAGAACCAGGCGTCTACCTTGGCCAAATTCATGCTCTTATTTTTGCCCTCCAAAGCGAGCGACCCCAATTCGGCATTGATCCGAGGTTCAAGGGCATAGGCCTTGATGACGGATACCCCTGAAAATACCTCTTGGGTAAAGGTAGACAGTGTGGATAAAAATTGCTGTACGACGGAACTGCGTTTATGGATGATCTTACTGATATGATAGATCAGTACGGACAAGACAGGTAGGGGAATCAGGGCATAGGCGGCGAGTGTCGGTGCCGTTATGAACATAATGGGAATGATACAGACAAAAAGGGTGACCGTATTGATACCGTACATCAAGGCCGGCCCGGTATATAGGCGCACTTGGTTCACGTCTTCACTGATGCGGTTCATAAGGTCGCCGGTGCGGTTCTTTTTGTAAAAATTGAGACTCAACAATTGATAGTGGTCGAACACCTCGTTCTTCAGGTCGTATTCGATATATCGGGAGACGTTGATGATCGTCTGCCGCATCAAAAAGGTGAAAAATCCCGATAACAGGGCGGCTCCGACAATGATAAGAATGAATTTTAAAAGGAGTCCCTCGGCTTCGGACTCCCTAATTTCAGAATCCATAAACTGCTCGACCACACCGATGGATTTGTTTACATAGGATGGCATAACGAGTTGCAACATTCTGGCAATGATGGTAATAAAAATACCTACCAGTAATTTCTTCCAGTATTTTTTGAAGTATTTGTTGAGGTGCTTGAGTTCCTTCATGCAGATGGTCGATGCTTATACTCGGAGTATACATTTTTAATGGGCCAAAGATAACCAAGAAACAAGAATCATGAGCCAAGAAACCAACTTCTTTTCCTATTTTTGCCGCTTGAAAAAGAAGTAATCCTATTCCAAAAGTTCTTTACCATATGTTGACACGACGGCACATTAGAATCAAGGTGATGCAGTGCATCTACGCCCTGACCCAATCAAAGGACGATTCTTTAGAAAAGCAGGAGAAATTTCTGCGCTACAGTATCGAAAGCATGTACAATCTTTATCTGCTGATGCTGAGCCTGATAATCGAAATGCACCAAAGGGCCGGGGAGCAGCTGAAACTGTCGTCGAAAAAGTACTTGGCGACTACGTCCGATACCTATCCCGATCAAGAAAAATTCGTGAACAACAGGCTTTTGCTCCAGTTGGTGAACAACGAGGCGTTGAAAGCGGAACTGAAGAAACGCAAGCTCAAAAACTGGTACCTGAACGATGAGTATGTGAAAATTCTGTACAATGAAACGGTTGAGCATCCTTTGTACTCCGACTATATGTCTTCCGGAAAAAATTCTTACGGGGAGGATAAGGAATTTTTGGCATCCGTTTTCAAGGAAATCATCGCACCGAACGATAAGATTTATGATTATTTTGAGGATGACAAGTTGACCTGGGTGGATGACATCCCCATTGTAAACACCTTTATTTTAAAATTGTTCAAGAAGGCGAACGAAAACCGTCCGACATCCTTTTTTCTTCCCCGATTATTAAAGGATGATGCGGATATGGATTACGCCCAGAAACTGCTGACGAAAACCTTGCTCAGGGATGCCGAATGGACGAAGGAAATCGAAGGGAAAACCCCCAATTGGGACAAAGACCGCATCGCCGATATGGACTCCATCCTCTTAAAAATGGCTATCTGCGAACTTTTGAACTTTCCGACCATCCCCGAAAAAGTGACCATCAACGAATTTTTGGAAATCGCCAAAGAATATTCCACTCCGAAAAGCAGTATTTTTATCAACGGTATTTTAGACAATCTCGTCAGGGAATACAAGGCCGAAAATAAATTGAACAAAATAGGAAGGGGACTTATTTGAGAGGTGCGCAGTACGACCCACTCAATAAAATGAGGACAATTACGTTATGGAGTTGTAAGTAAGTTTTTGATCGACGAAATACAAGTTGATAATTATTCATTAATTTTGTTATTCTAATTAAATAGTATAAACCATGAAAAAAGTAATTTTAGCCCTAAGTACGATTGCGCTGGTGGCCTTTACGTCTTGTAAGGATAATGCCGCGAGCAAAATAAATTCTGACAATGTTGCCGAGGCCGCCCAACGCGATGAGGTCGGCAAGCAGATACCTGTTATGGAATTCGAGGAATCGGAGCACGATTTCGGAACTATCGAACAAGGCACGGCCCAAGAGACCGTATTCAAGTTCACGAATACGGGTAACGCGCCCTTGATCATTACCAACGCAACCAGTTCTTGTGGCTGTACGGTGCCGAACCCGCCAAAAGATCCTATCGCTCCGGGCGAAACTGGAGAATTGGTAGTGAAATTCAACGGATCCGGACAAAATCAGGTGAGCAAGACCATTACCGTAAACGCGAACACAGAAAAGGGTACGGAGATATTGCGGATCAAGGCCTTTGTAAATCCAAAGAACGCCGGTCCTGTAGGTCCGACGTCCTAAAAAATCAAATTCATCTTGAACCCGCCGTTGTATAGGCGAGTTGAAAGATGTACCAGAGTATACTAATTGACTTAAGGCTTGCCGGTAGGCGGGTCTTATGTTGTTTAGTATTGGACTGATAGGTCAAATGATAAAGCCTTCCTTCTAGACCAAAGTAGAACATTAACCAAGAAAATGGAATTAAATAATGGGTGATATAGGACAGTTTCTTCCGATGATCTTAATTTTTGTGGTAGCATATTTTTTTATGATACGCCCGCAAATGAAACGTTCAAAGGATGAAAAAAAATTCGCCGCCGAATTGAAAAAAGGTGATCGCGTAATTACCAAAAGCGGATTGCACGGCAAGATCATGGAGCTGAACGATAAGGATTTTTCCTGTATTTTGGAGACCATGGCGGGAAAACTCAAATTCGACCGCTCTTCCATTTCCATGGAAATGAGCAAAAAGTTGAACGCGCCCGAGAAGAAATAGGAGGCAAGTACAGGAATATTTCAAGCAGCGGCTTTTTGAATCGATACAATAGGATTATGTACCATAACAGAAGAAAGTTCATCAAAAAAAGTACTTTGGCGCTAGCGGGCTCCAGCGCGGCATTCATGTTTCCCATGGAACTTTTGGCCACATTACGCAAACCGGTCGGGGCGAACGATCGTATCAATGTCGGTCTTATCGGCTGCAAGGGCATGGGCTTTAGCGATCTCAGTTCGATGCTGAAAATTAGCGAGACGAACGTAATCGCTCTTTGCGATGTCGATGAGAGCGTGCTGAAGGCCCGTACCGCCGATCTTGAAAAAGCCGGCATCAAAAAACCGATGTGGTACAGGGACTATCGCAAACTTTTGGAAAACAAGGATATCGATGTCGTTATCGTCGGCACTCCAGACCATTGGCATTGCTTGATGCTGACCGATTCCCTGCAGGCCGGCAAAGACGTCTATTGCGAGAAACCCATTGCCAATTCCGTTCAGGAATGTAACATCATGTTGAACTATGCCGGGGCCAGCGACCGAATGGTACAGGTCGGACAATGGCAACGCAGTCAGCCGCATTTTGTCGATGCCATCGATTTTGTCCATTCCGGAAAATTGGGCAATATCCGTTTGGCGAAGGCCTGGGCCTACCAGGGTTGGATGAAACCGGTACCCGTATTGCCCGATACCGCCGTACCGGAAGGCGTGAACTATAAGATGTGGTTGGGGCCGGCGCCCGAAAGACCGTTCAACGCCAATCGCTTCCATTTCAATTTCCGTTGGTTTTGGGATTATGCAGGCGGGTTGATGACGGACTGGGGCGTGCATATGTTGGATTATGCGTTATACGGTATGAAGGCCGGCACTCCCAAATCCGTCATGGCTCTCGGTGGAAAATTCGCTTATCCCGATGATGCTTCCGAAACACCCGATACCTTGCAGACGGTATACGAGTATGATGGATTTTCGATTCTTTGGGAACACGCCACTGGTATCAGCGGGGGTAATTATGGCAGAAACCATGGTGTAGCATTTATTGGCAATAACGGCACCCTCGTGGTCGACCGCAACGGTTGGGAAATTATTCCCGAAGAAGAGTCCCAAGGCGGGGGAAAAAAGGCTATTCCCAAAATTGAGGCCGAATCACATGGTACGGGAGGTGTAAACGGACTCGACCTGCACACCGTTAACTTTATCGACGCCGTAAAAAGCAGGGAAGCTTCAATCTTGAACGCCCCCATCAAAGTAGGCTATGACGCTGCCGTCGTATCCCATATGGGCAATGCAGCCTTTAAGACGGGCAACCGCATTTACTGGGATGAAGCAGCAGGAAAGTTTAAGGAAGAGCAGGCCAATCAATTTTTGAAAGCGAACTATCAGAATGGGTGGAAATTGCCTATGGTTTGACCTGAGGTAAACTCCAAATTAAAAATGGTCCCGAAATCTCGGGGCCAACTTCCAAATAGTGAAGATAGTTTTGTGATTTTCGATTTGGAATTTCCCCTTAGTACAAACGCAATACATAGCGTACCTACCTTCGTGTCGCCACGATTTCGCAAATCTTCACAATAACCTCCACCGCTTTCTGCATGCTCTCAACGGGTACATATTCATATTTTCCGTGAAAATTATGGCCGCCTGCAAAAATATTGGGGCAGGGCAGGCCCATATAGCTTAATTGCGAACCATCGGTGCCACCGCGAATAGGCTTAATGATCGGAGTCACACCGACACGTTCCATAGCTTCTTTGGCAATATCGACGATATGCATGACCGGCTCCACTTTTTGTCGCATGTTGAAATATTGGTCCTTGATCTCTAAAGCGATGCAGTCGCCGTGATCACGGTTCAGCCTGGCAGCGATGTCATAAAGCAGTTGTTTTCGTTTTTCGAATAGCGCTGCATCGTGGTCGCGAACGATCAATTCGAATTCCGCATGTTCGATTTCTCCCTTTAAATGGTGCACGTGAAAAAAGCCTTCCCGGCCTTCGGTGCGTTGGGGCGTTTCCTCCGGGGGTAAAATTTCTAGGAATTCCGTGGCGATGCTGATGGCGTTTACCATCCTGTTCTTGGCGTAGCCCGGGTGTACACCTTTTCCGGTAATGATCACTTTGGCACTTGCGGCGTTGAAATTTTCATATTCCAGTTCCCCTATTTGGCTGCCGTCCAGGGTGTAGGCCCATTCCGCCCCAAATTTATCAACGTCGAAAAGGTGGGCGCCGCGTCCTATTTCCTCATCGGGGGTAAAGCCTATCCGTATTTTACCATGTTTAATTTCTGGGTGGTCGATCAGGTATTCCATGGCGGTCACGATCTCTGTGATGCCGGCTTTGTCATCTGCGCCCAAGAGGGTAGTGCCATCCGTAGTAATCAAGGTCTGTCCTCTATACTGTAGTAAATCCTCAAAATAATCCGGGGAAAGCACGATGTTGTCCAAAGTATTGAGAACGATATCCTGACCATCGTAATTCTCGATGATTTGGGGATTTACGTCCGTCCCGGTAAAATCCGGACTCGTATCAAAATGGGAGATAAATCCTATGACAGGCACATCGGCTGAAATATTGCTGGGTAAGGTGGCCATGATATAGGCATTGTCGTCGATCGTTACCTCTTCCAGCCCAATTTCCTGTAGCTCTTCTACCAGTTCTTCCGCAAAAAGCCATTGTTTTTCGGTGCTGGGCGTAGTTCTGGAATTCGGATCGCTCTGGGTATCGATCTTTACGTATTTCAGAAAGCGGTCTATCAGGTGCTGCATGGGAAACAAATATACATTGCGAGGAGGTATAAATGTACAAAATCGAAGCCGTTCGCAGTAGCTTCAATCCGAGCCACTTGACTCTTTTTATCTAATTTCCTACGTTTAAGTATAATATTTCCTTAAATTTCGCCATATTAATTAAGATAAACTCAAACAACAACACATTATGAAAACAAAATACTTTATGGTTTTGGTTCTATTATTCGGTATCGTCGGCCTTGCCAGCGCCCAGATAACAGGAACCGTATTGGATGATGATGGTGCGCCCTTACCCGGAGCTTCAGTAGTCGTCAAGGGCACAACTACGGGCTCTACCACTGATTTTGATGGTAATTTTTCGATCAGCGCCGAGGTCGGGGACACGTTGGTGGTCTCTTATATCGGTTTCGAAACTATGGAAACCATTGCAGAGGCGGGGGAGATGAGCATACAACTGGCTTCGGGTGTCGCCTTGTCCGAAGTGATTATTGTCGGTTCCCGTGCGCCAAACCGAACAGCCATTGAAAGTGCCGTTCCAGTCGATGTTATCGATATGAAAGAACTGAACAGCGTTGGTCCGCAGGTCAACCTGAACCAGATTTTAAACTACGTGGCGCCCTCGTTTACCTCGAACACGCAAACGATTTCCGATGGTACTGACCACATCGATCCCGCGTCTTTGCGCGGTTTGGGTCCCGATCAAGTCCTGGTGTTGATCAATGGAAAAAGACGGCACAACTCTTCGTTGATTAACGTAAACGGCACCTTCGGCCGAGGTAGTGTCGGTACCGATCTGAACGCGATTCCCGCTGTTGCCATTCAGCGTATCGAAGTTTTGCGCGACGGTGCGGCCGCACAGTACGGTTCCGATGCGATCGCTGGCGTGATCAATATCGTATTGAACAGAACCGTCAATGAGCTCAACACCTCTGTAACCACCGGGGCAAATTTTACCAAAAACGCCAACGATCAGACCGGTGGTGTTGATGGCGAATCGACCAACGTGGCCGCAAGTTATGGCGTACCCTTGGGCGATAACGGCGGCTTCCTCAATCTTTCCGGTGATTTCGATGTACGGCAGGATTATAGTCGGATGAAGGAATGGGAGGGAACGGTTTTTAATCAGTACAACGTTGTCGAGCGTGTTGCCGATGCTGATGGTTATGACATAACCAATTTGTTGGACGATGATGTGACCGATGTCATACAATATGCCAATCAAGCGGGCATCAATTTGAACGGGGCTACCACAAAGGAGGACTTACAGCCTATTCTTGCAACGGATGCTACCGAAGCAGAATTGGCGGCACGCGGCCAGCAGCGTAGCGATTACAACATGCGTGTCGGCCAATCCGCTCTACGCGGCGGTCGATTCTTCGCCAATTTCTCCTTGCCCTTGGACGATAACGGCACGGAAGTCTATTCCTTCGCAGGCCTAAGTTCACGTACCGGTAATTCTGCAGGCTTTTATAGGCTGCCGAATCAAAGCCGGACGTATACTCCCGCCTACATCAATGGATTTTTGCCAGAGATCAATTCCAATATCAAAGATCAATCCCTTTCCGTGGGAATCAAAGGAAAAATCGGGGACTGGGATGTTGATTTGAGTAACACTTACGGTCGAAATGCTTTTCTGTATACTATAGGAAATACCTATAACGCCTCTTTACAACGGGCATCACCCACCATTTTCGATGCAGGAGGATTTTCTTTTGCCCAAAATACCGCCAACCTCGATGTTACCCAATATTTCGACGATGTCATGGCCGGGCTGAACGTAGCTTTTGGGGCGGAATATCGTACTGAAAAGTACGACATAGAAGCAGGTGAAGAACCGTCTTATGCCCAGTATACCGCAAACGGACAGCGAATTACCCTAGCTTCCCAACAGGCATCACAAGATTTCTTCGGTAATGGCAGACCCGGCGGATCGCAGGTGTTTCCCGGATTTGCGCCTAGTAACGAACTTTCGAGAGGTCGTAGTAGTGTGGCCGGTTATTTGGATTTGGAAGCCGATTTCTCTGAAAAGTTCCTTGTCAGTTTTGCCACACGTTTTGAAAATTACAGCGATTTTGGATCGACCATTAATTTCAAACTGTCCACTCGGTACAAGATTACTGATAATCTGAACTTGAGAGGTGCTGCCAATACCGGTTTTAGGGCCCCATCTTTGCACCAAATCAATTTCAACTCTACTTCAACAATTTTTGATAACGAAGGAAACCCACAAGAAGTCGGTACCTTCGCCAATGACAGTAGGGCTGCAAACCTCTTGGGAATTCCCAATCTCAAGGAAGAAACCTCAAAAAGTGTCAGTTTGGGTCTTACCGCAAAAATTCCCGATGCCAATCTGACGATTACGGTAGATGGGTATTATGTTGAAATAGAAGATAGAGTGGTCTATACCGGTCAGTTCGAGGGTCCGGGCACAGGTACTGAGTTGGATAATCTTTTGCGTCAGGCCAATGCGACGGCGGCGTCCTTTTTCGCCAATGCCATCAACACCGAATCAAGAGGTTTAGATGTAGTAGTAACTCATAACGCCAATTTAGGAACCAATTGGAGGTTGAAGTCCGACTTGGCCGGTACTTTTTCCAGGACCAACCAGATCGGCGACATCAACGCATCGCAAGTATTGACCAATGCCGGCTTGGTAGAGACCTACTTTCCGGAAGACAGTAGGGTATATTTAGAAGAGGCCGTACCTAGAGCCAAAGTCAACTTGTCGAACAGCCTGACTTCCGATAAATTGGTGGTCTTTCTAAGAAACGTCTATTTCGGCGAGGTGACCGAGGCTTCTACTATCATTGCGAACCAACAAGTGTTCGATCCGAGAATAGTGACCGATCTATCCGTCGGTTACAAATTCACTGATGCGCTAACACTTACGGTTGGTGCAAACAACTTGTTCGATATCTATCCCGAAAGGGCTTTCGATCAATACGGAAACCGCAGCGATGGCCGCTTTGATTGGTCGCGTAGGGCACAGCAGTTCGGTATCGGCGGGCGATACCTATTTGCAAGGTTGAACCTTACGTTGAAGTAGTTTTAAAAATCACCGAGCATTACAAAGGCTTCCTGAAAAGGTGGCCTTTTTTGGGTGCATATCCTTCCATCCCTAAAAATTCCGTTGGCTTAAAGAACCCAATAAAAACTGGAAGAAATCAGCAAAAAACTATGGAAATTATTCCGGATTCGGAAAACCTTCACGAGAATTCAAGACCCCAACCAATCCTTAAATTCGGTGGCTTTGGCCTTGCTGATTATAATCCGCTCGTCAGAAACGGGCTTTACTTCAACGATAAGTTTTCCGTTAAAATAGGTTTTGAGGTTTACGACCGCATCCTTATTAATAATGAATTGCCGGTTTGCCCTATGAAAAAGATGGGAATCCAATTCTTCTTCGATATCCTCAAGTTTGTCGTCAACGGAATAGGCTTTATTATCCGAGGTAACCGCTTTTACGACCCCCGTATCGATTCTGAAATAGGCAATTTTTTCGGTTTTCAGGGGAATCAGCTCGTCGCGGCGGCTGACCAGAAAAGTGGTCTTGAATTTCTTGCGCTTGGTCTGTATCAAATCTAGAAGTCCCTCAACCTGTTGATCATCGATTCCTTTTCCCTTGTTCTGTACTTTGAACTGTTGCAGGGCATCTGCCAGTTCGTCTTTGTCAATAGGTTTCAGCAAATAATCGATGCTATTGAACTTAAATGCCTTTAGGGCATACTGGTTATAGGCGGTCGTAAATACCACGGGAATATCGATGCGCGCCTGTTCGAAAATCTCGAATGAAATGCCGTCGGCAAGGTGAATATCCATAAACACCAATTCGGCATCATGGGATTTGGAGAAAAAATCCAGAGATGATTTGACGGAATCCAAAACGTTTACCACTTCGATATCCTTGTCTATGGAATGTAGCAAATAGGTAAGATTCTCACTAGCCGCCAGTTCATCTTCTATGATCAGCACTTTCATCTTGGATCTGTTTGATGTTAGGTCGATTCCTTGGTTTTAAGGACCAAAGGCAGGTCAACGACAAAGGTATTGTTTTCGGCACGTACCGTGACTTCTTTTTTGAGTAGCAGTACGTATCTTTTTTTTAGGTTTAAGAGACCGTTTTTTGTACCCTCTTTCAATACCGTTCTCGGTTGGATGGGGTTTTCAACATAGATGGAGTCCTCTTTGGAGTAAATACGGACGGTCAACGGATTTTTTGTCGAGATTTCGTTATGCTTTACGGCATTTTCCACTAACAACTGTAACGCCAAAGGCGGAATTTCAAGATCTAGATACCGGTCATCAATGTGCATATCGATCGAAAAACGATCGCGGTATCGGGTGCGGATCAGGTGCGTATAACTTTCAGTAAATTTCAGCTCCTCCCTGACGCTCACCAAATCGCTTTCGCCACTTTGTAGGATATACCGGTACATATGGGATAGTTTCTTCACGAACTTTGTGGCCTTTTCGTTTTCACGGATCAAGGAAGTCAACGAATTCAGGGAATTGAACAGAAAATGCGGATCGATCTGGTTTTTTAAGGCCATGAGTTCGTTCTGCAAACTCTGCTGTTTGAGGCGTTCGTTCTCTATGCGGCTCTCTTGCTTATCGGTCTGCAGGCGCAAAATCCGACCGATAAAGAAAAGGGCGATCAGTAGGTTGGCGTAGGTGAAATTCAAAAATCCGACATCGCGCTGTTCGATTTCCGTTTGCAAAATAATAGGGTATAGAAACTTGAACAGGAAAAGGGCGAGCAGCATTACGAAAATATTGACCACGACCAAAACGGCCATTCTCATTTTGGTAGACCATTTGTTTTTGGCGTATCCGAGATTGGCGTTGAGCTGTAATATGGCCCAAGCGAACAAAAAGAAGAAAACCAGACGATACAGAAGATCTAGAAGCCAGATCTTAGAAAACCCCAGATTTCCCTCACTGATCATTTCGTATAAAAAAATGGTTTTTGGAAGGGATGCCAAAACGGCTATCAATATAGCTATCTTGACAATTGCGGATTGTTTGACTTGTGTTAGGGCCATGGAAAATCGCTTTTGAGGGGATGTTTCAAAGGTACGTTAAATTTCAGGGGATGTATGGGAAGTAGCATGAAACGGAATGGTTTTGAAAAAGTTAGGCTCCCAAATATGATTCGGGAGCCTAATTTTTAATCCATCCACATTCCTGATTTATCTGGAATAGGCGTTGAAATTGTTGGGAAGATAATTCTGGACGTTAAAATCCAATTCTACTTCTTCCTCTTCTTCGATGTACTCGATATCATCAAGCTCGATTACCATACCTTCATACGCATCAAAACCGATGGGCAAGTACTTGGCACTGTTAAACCCAAGCTCGATTTCTTCTTCGTTTTCTACAAAAGTGACGTCCGTCAAATCTGCTTCCATACCTTTATAGGCATTGAAGCCTTCGGGAAGATATTGTGCCGTATCGAAGTCCAATTCGAAATCTTCTGTCGGTTCGATATACGTAATATCGTCTATCGGTAACGGTTCGCAATTGGTCTTGCAATCGGGTTTTCCGGAAAATGACATTAATAGCGTACCTAAAAGGGCAATACCTAAATATGTTGTTGCGTTTTTCATGATTATATTTTTATGTTGTTAAACTTCATTTTGTTTTCTGATACAAATATACGGGCGTATCCCCCCTGAAATTGGGACTTTTCAGGCGAAACGTCTACATTTGGGAGTGAAACGCCCAATTCGGCAGGTGAAGTGTATTGGAATTTTTTGCGGTGGAGGTCGGGCGGGCAATTTTCAAGAACCGGCAGATTAAGGTGATATTCCTAATTCATGCTAATTTTGAAGAAAAAAACGAACGAAAATCATATATTCCCAGAATACTTTTAAAATATTGGCGATACCGTAGAATATAGAACCTATTCTTACCTTTGTCGCATCCAAAATAAGCTAGGTTATGAAAGTCCGTGAGTATTTTATCCTAATTTCCGTTGTGTCGGTTGTTCTTATCGTAGGTATCGCTACGGTGTGGCCTCCTGTGTTGTGGTGGTTTATACTGATAGGTCCCTTGATCGTAATGGGCATATTCGATATCGTCCAGAAGGATCATGCGATTCGCCGGAATTTTCCATTGCTCGGAAGGTTCCGTTATATGCTGGAATCGATACGCCCTGAAATCCAACAGTATTTTGTGGAAACCGATACCGAGGGCAGACCTTTAAACCGCATACTGAGATCACTGGTCTATCGGCGCGCCAAGGGCTTGACCGATACCGAGCCTTTCGGTACGCAGATGGACCTGTATCATTCCGGTTACGAGTGGATGGAGCATTCCATGTACGCCAAGAACAATCCCAAAGAGATCGGGGAGTTCCCACGATTGAAAATCGGGGGCAAGGACTGTTTACAGCCCTATTCTTCAAGTCTTTTGAACATTTCGGCCATGAGTTTCGGTTCGTTGAGCGACCGGGCTATTCTCGCTATGAACAAAGGCGCCAGAATGGGAAACTTTGCCCACAATACGGGCGAGGGCGGTATTAGCGAGTACCATCTGCGGCACGGCGGCGACCTGATATGGCAAATTGGAACGGGTTATTTCGGTTGTCGCAATGATGATGGTACTTTTAATGATGAGACTTTTCGCGAAAATGCCACTCGGCCCGAGGTAAAAATGATTGAGATCAAATTGTCCCAGGGCGCTAAGCCCGGTCACGGCGGTATTTTGCCCGCAATTAAGAATACCGAGGAGATCGCCAAGGTGCGGCACATCAAACCGGGTATTGCTGTACATTCCCCACCATCACATTCCGCTTTTGCCGATCCGATACAGTTCATGTACTTTATTAAAAAACTGCGTGATCTTTCCGACGGCAAACCGGTCGGATTCAAACTCTGTCTGGGTAGAAAACAGGAATTCATGGATTTCTGCGAGGCGATGATATATACCGAGATACAGCCCGATTTTATTACCGTTGACGGCGGGGAGGGCGGCACAGGAGCCTCGCCCGTAGAATTTTCGAACACTATGGGCATGCCGCTGCGCGAAGGCCTGATCTTTGTACACGATACCCTTGTAGGTTTCGGACTGCGCAAAGATATCAAGGTAATCGTAGCGGGTAAGATCATCACGGGATTCCATATAGCGCGTGCTATCGCCTTGGGTGCCGACGGCTGTAACAGTGCCCGTGCCATGATGCTGGCCGTAGGGTGCATTCAGGCCCTGCAATGCAATATGAACACCTGCCCGACCGGGGTCGCCACTCAAAACAAGTCGCTCACGAGAGGCTTAGTGGTCGAGGACAAGGCGGTGCGGGTAAAAAACTTTCAACAGGCTACGGTACACAGTCTTTTGGAACTGGTCGCCGCTGCGGGCCTGAACACGCCCAATGAACTCGATCGCAGTCATATCAGTAAGCGGGTAGGTATGTACAACATACAGACCTATGACGAGATCTATCCCTATATGCAGGAAGGTTCTTTGTTGGAAATCGATACCATTCCCGATAATTACAAACGTTATTTTCAATTGACGCGAATCATGAAGTAGATAAGTATAAGCAGTATCTTTACCCCATGACCGTTCCGTTTTGAGACCATTTTCACAAAAGCTTTCCGAAGGTTCTAAAGAGCTGTTGCAGTTCTTGAAGAGTACCAATTTCTCGAAGGCCATACTGATAGGTATCGCAGTAACGATACCCATTGTACTGGGTATATGGTCAGACCATTTTGAAATCGGCTTGGCGCTTTGCTTCGGTGCATTTTGGAGTTCCCCCAGCGATGTCAGCGGCAGTTATCGGCATAAGAAGTACGGGATTCTTTTTTCCGCCCTTTTGGCCATGGTCGTCAGTTTTATTGGCGGCTATCTACATTTTAGTCCACTGCTTCTTGTGCCTGTTCTGGGGGTTCTCGTTTTTGCGATTTCTTTCCTTGCCATTTACGGTTTTCGGGCATCCCTAATCAGTTTTTCCGGATTATTGGCGTTGGTATTGAGTTTTGCCCATACTGTCGAAACACTCGAAATCTATCAGTATGCCCTTTTGATCGGTTTAGGCGGACTCTGGTATTTGCTTTTGTCAACACTTTGGTACCATTTGAATCCAAAGGCGCAGACCGAGGAAATCTTGTCGGAAACGTTCTTGCTGACCGCCCGATATCTTGAAACGCGCGGCAAATTAGTGGGACACCATACAGACCGCAAAAAGTTACAATCCAGGTTACTGACCTTACAGAGCGAGTTGACGGATACTCATGAGACCCTACGGGAGATTCTGATCCAGTCGCGCACGCGCTCGGGAAAATCCAATTACCAAGGCAAACGGCTATTGGTCTTTGTTGAGCTTATCGACATCCTGGAAACGGCGATGGCCAATCCCGTGCAGTACGACAAGATGGATGCCCTTCTCGAAGAACATCCCGAATATATCAAAAGCTTTCAAGACCTGATTTTCGAAATAGCGCGACAGTTGCAGGTTATCTCAGAAGCGGGAGAGAATGCCCGTAAATACCCATCCAACAAAAATCTTACGGCATGCTTTGAAAATGTAGCACGCCATATCGAGACCTTTAACGAGAACAAAGCGCATACCGATTATCGGGAGTATCTGATATTACAGAATCTATACGAATACCAAGAAAAGCAATTCGAAAAGCTAAAACGCATAAAATGGCTTTTGGGTGATCCCGAGAACGAAAGCATCGACTTTATCGATAAAGAGGTTTCGAAACGTTTTATCGTCGATCAAGACTACGATCCCAGACTTTTGCTGCGCAATCTCAGTTTTAAGTCCACCATTTTCAAACATGCCTTGCGTATGGCGGTAACCATCATGGTCGGGTATGGGTTGGGTGTTTTTTTGGATTTCCAGAACCCGTATTGGATAATGCTGACCATTATCGTTATCATGCGGCCCAGTTACGGCCTTACCAAAACCCGTACCAAAGACCGTATCATCGGAACGCTCATCGGCGGCGCCATCGCATCGGGACTGGTTTTTTTGATCGAAGATCCCTATGTCTACGGCGGTTTGGGCGTTGCGTCTTTGGTGGTCGCCTTTTCCATGGTTCAGAAAAATTATAAGGCGTCAGCGACGTTCATTACCTTGAGTGTAGTGTTTATCTATGCCATTATACGTCCCGATGTGCTGACCGTCATCCAGTTCCGTATATTGGATACGCTGATCGGTGCCGGCCTGTCTTTTCTTGCCCTGAGATTTCTATGGCCAGCCTGGAGCTTTTCGGAAATCGGTACAACTATCGAGAACAGCATCAAGGCCAACAAAGCCTTTCTACACTGTATCGCCGAATATTATCAACAAAAAGGGAAGGTGTCGACCAGCTACAAAGTATGTCGTAAAGAAGCGTTTTTGGAAACCTCAAACTTAAGTTCCGCTTTTCAGCGCATGGCACAGGAACCCCGATCGAAACAGAAAAATATCGATAAGATATACGAATTCGTAGTACTGAACTATACCTTTTTATCGTCGTTGGCCTCGTTAAGCACCTATATTCAGCAGAACAATACGACGGAAGCCTCTGAAACTTTTTCGACAAGTGCGCAGAAAATAGCGGATAATTTGGCACAGGTGCTTCAGTCTTTAGCGGATAAAAAGCGTAAAGTATCCTACGATATTCCGGAGGATGGATTGGTTTCGACCGATGCCTCCAAGATATGGCAGCAAAAGTACGAACAGCACTCCAATGTCCGCGGTGCCACTAAACGGAACCGTCAGGAGGCCCATTTGGTTGCCGAACAGATGCAATGGCTTTTTTCGTTGAGCGGGAAGATGTTGCGGTTGGTAGGGGAGGTTTTACCTGAACATCATGAAGGCAGGAACGGGAATTGATAAGCTTCGATTAATTTAGCATAAGTAAGCGCTTAATTATAATCTCAAAAAAATATAAAGAAAATGGTAAACTTCAGAATCCTAGCAACATTAATTTCCATACTATTTCTGATCAGTTGTAATCCCGAAAAATCAAATGCCGGTTCTGCAAGTGAAGCGGTCGGCCAATTAGAAAATAAGACGGACACCCTCACAGAACACCTAAAACCCTTCAATACGGAACTGCCGACCATCGGACTTTTGATGTACAACGGTGTGCTACAAAGCGAGGTTATTGCCACATCCGATGTTTTCGCAAAACCCAGCGAGGACGGAAAACAGCTTTTTAATGTGGTTTCGATAGCGGAAACCGAAGAGGCCATTACGACTGAAGAGGGAATGCATTTTATCCCGGATTACACCTTTGAAAATTGTCCGATGCTAACGGCACTTTTTGTACCGAGCGCCTATGACATGTATGCGCAGGTGCATAACTATAAGATCGTAGGTTTCATCAAGGAAAAGAACAGGGAAACCACGTATACCGTTAGCAATTGCGCGGGCGCGCAACTCATAGGGGCTTCCGGAATTGCGGACGGACATAAAATCGTTACTTGGATCGGGGGTGGCGAACAATTGCAAAGGGACTATCCGAATTTAAAGGTACAGAACGATAGCTTGGTCACTTTTGTGGAGGACGGAAAATTCAGTTCCTCGAACGGGAATTTGGCAAGCTACATATCCGCATTGAACTTAGTGGAAAAAATGACCGGCCCGGAACATAGAAAGTTTGTCGAAAGCTATCTATATCTGAACCGGCTTCAGAATTGGAATAAATAGCCGATCTTTTAAAATAGCGCACCAAAATCGCAAATCTCTAATCGGCCATATGGTAATTCAAGCTTGCAGCGTGCCTTTTTGCCAAGGTCATATCAGGTGCTTAGGACTTAAACCGTAAAAAATCCGCAATTCGGTCAAATTTAGTGGCTATTTTGCTATTTAGGCCTATCGTTTTTATAAGGGTTTTGTTTTCTTTGTCCTCTTTATTAAATGGGAAAATCAATGATCTATGAGCTAACCTATGAATCCGTTGCTAAAAAGGGATTGCTTACAGCGGAAATCGACGAAATTCTGGTAACCTCAAGAGCGAGGAATGCGAAAAGTGGTATTACGGGATGTTTGGTGTACTACAACCGCCGATTTATTCAAATTTTGGAAGGTAATCAGCGGACCATACAAGAACTTTATCAGAAAATCGAAAATGATGATCGGCATGTACAAGTACGAATAATCGCCGAGAACGCCGTTGAAAAAAGAACCTTTCCCGATTGGGGAATGGCGTATTTTCCGATAGATGAAGGTAGCGTCAGCCGCAGCGAGCTCGAGCAGTTTAGACGGAACCTGAAATTGTTGGCCGATTTCTCGAAACCGGAGAGTGTGACCAGTATTCTGTTCTGGGTAAAGGTCAAAAGCCTGATGGCCGAACCTCCTGGTTTCCCTCTATAGGCTAATCTACTGGACTGTGCCTATCGTTGGATGTGAGGCTCTTTTTAGGGGTGTTAGAGAGTAAAATGGTAGTAAAAGTATTCGTCTATCCCTGTCCGTTTAGATTTTTTTAAGGCCATTGTCAAGATGAAGGCCAGACCGGTTAAAAACGGTATAACCAAAGCTCAAAACCGCCTCAATGAAAACCAATCAAGTCAATTCCTTACTCCTGAAAGAGGTCATTGCCGATATTGCCGAGGCTTTCGGTGTCGGATATTCTACGAACTGTGATGAATACATCCTCTTTTTGCCGCCAGATATCGGGGAAGGATGCATACGGGGCATTAATTTCGAAAACGGTCTCGGTATCCTACAATACGATTGCACCTTTGTTGAGGAGGATGCTCTTTGCCCTTAGGAGGATGTTCCCCATGGCCTTGGTATCGTGGTTCCCGGTCACTGTGACTCGTAGCGTGCAAAAAAGCATTTACTTTTCGCTATAGCACGAGCCAGCTAATGAGCCTGACCCTCTCGTTAAAGAAACGACCTAGCTATGAGCTATATACGTTGTTGTGGGTAGTATTTTTTCGGGCTGTATTTCCATTATAACTCCGTCTTTCTCAATAATTAATGGACTCTTCTTATACTTTTTAAATTCCACCAATTTCTGATAGGACCTTTCCAATCCTGTAAGGATTTTTTGTGTTTGTTCGTCAATTTTATTTTTACTTCCCATCGTATTTCGTTTTTAATTGATTCCAAATTTTGTCGATGTAGATTTTCTCGTCCGATTGTTTTTTTTGAGCTATCAACTTATATGGTTCGCCCGAATTTTCTATAAACAACCACTCATCCACAATCGGTCTGAATATGTTGAAGAAGTTCTTCAGTCCATTTTCGCACCTTTTTCTGATAACTTTCTCTGGAATATTATGTCCACCTTCTTTTACCCGAGTTTCAACCCTTTTTATGGCTAAATCCTGTGAGCTTAAATAAAAGAAAATAAGGGTTACCGAATATCCGTTTCTTTGGGCATCTTCCACCAAATTCTTGTAACTTTTGGTTGAAAGAGTTGTTTCAAATGCAAAATCCTGTCCTTTGCTTATAAGAGATTTGATTCTTTGCAGCATTAATCGGCCAGCTTGAATTCCAGCTTTTTCAGGCCGGAATGGCGAAAGTCCCCGTGCAATTTCATCTGCGTTCACAAATTCGTTACAATCCAATATTTCGGGTAGGATAGTGTAAGAAGCCGTCGTTTTTCCTGCTCCGTTACATCCCGCAATTATATTGTATGGAACTCCTTTTGTGAGCATGTTCCAAATAATTACCGCAAGTTTTCTTGCTGTGGCACTTATGGCCGTTGCCCTTCCTTTTTTGTAATTTATTCTTCTGAAAAAATCTGCCAGATGTTCTTCTTTTAAATTCCCGATTGCGTTGGCGGCAAGTATAAATACTATTTTAAGTCTATTGCTTCCTTTTTGGAAGATGGTGGCTCAATACTTTTCCCCCACTGATTTTGTTGTTCGGGGCCAACCTGAGCCAAGGGTGAATTGTTTTGAGGACCCGAATTTTTTAATTCCTTCCAATCCTATCTCGCTTATGATCGCCATTATGGTGGCGTCATTTACATCTTCGATCGCCATTAGATCGACACCTTCAAAGTACTGATAGGATATTTGGGCCATATCCAGGTCCCTGATCGTGTTTTTGTTTTTTCTTTTGTGTGGTTTTTTATCGACAATATGCTGTTTTTTAGTATCATCATTATCGATGACCTCTTCAAGGTGTTCCTTTATTTGCCCGTCTACTTCGATAATTTGCCTTTGAAGATGGAGATAGGTTTCCCACTCCTGTTTTAGGGCAAAAAAGTAATCGTCCCTGCCATTGTACTGGAGTGCTTTGGCAATTTCCCCTTCTAATTTCCGGCAATTATAGTGACGGTGCCCTGCTAATTTTTCCCCTGAATTTTCTCCGCCGATAAATGCCGAGATTATTTTGGTCCCGGTAAGTCCCACAATATCGCTTACCACTATATCCAGTCGCATGTTCATCAATCGTACCTTGGCCTATACAAAACTGTGCAAGACCATGAAGCCCAATAGGGCAATCATCAGAATTGCCAAAAAGCTATCCAACAGGGTCCGATATGTATGGAAGAACCAAGTGAAATATGAAATTCACCTATAGCCCTATGGGTTGGGAAACCGTTGAACTGAGCTACAGCTCCCCTAACGGGATGTCTGTTCGACAGAGTGTACGGCTCCCATCCTATTTTCCATAATACAAGAATGCAGCCATGCTCCGGTATCGGTCTATTGATAGAAGTCTGAGAATTAGGTTTATTTTAGGTCTTTAGAAATCAAACTAAACAGGTCGTCAAACCAACCTAATGGAATTGATATGGCCCAATTTTAGAATTTTAGGAGAATCCTTGGTTTTTAACATAGAAGTTCAGTTTACACCCTCTATTGATTAACTTTAGAGAACTGGACTAGGGCTTTTCGTAGGAGCCATTGTTATCTGCTGGCCTTTCCGCTGTTGCTTAGTATTCTTGAATTAGAACTTCCGTTGGAATGTGCAGATTCGCACTTAATTTTCTGATCATGTCCAAGGTCAATTTGCGTTTATTGTTCATAATTTCGCTTACCCGGCTCTTAAAACCGACCATTTCGACCAAATCTTTTTGTTTCATTCCCATTTGTTCCATTCTAAATTTAATGGCTGAAATCGGGTCGGGCATTCCGATCGG
>NZ_JBGTHY010000434.1:0-10252 GCF_041745955.1 Pricia sp. | reverse complement strand
CGTCAATTGGAGAGATAGCGTTCAATTCATGTAAGGACATAGCTTTTATTTGGATGGATTTTTTCGGAAAAAGCAAAGATACTTGTTTTGGAAAAGTTTATGGTTTTATGACATTATAAGTTTAGTGTATAAAGGACCGGTGTCTGCATAATCCAATGCGCTAAATAATGTTTCTTGGGTTACGAAGCTTTGGCGATTAATATAGAAACCAGTGCGGGAACGCCCTTTACGGCCGTTTTGGGGATGATGGTCAAATTGGCGAAATCGTATTGCGAAACGCTGGGTTTGGGGTCGATAAAATATATGGGCACGCCCTCTTGCGCATAGTCCACCAGACTAGCTGCGGGATATACTTGCATAGATGTGCCTATGACGATGACAATATCGGCCGATTGGGTCTCCGCGGCCGCTTTTTCCAGCAGCGGCACTGCTTCGCCGAACCACACGATATGGGGCCGCAGTTGATGGCCTTGTTCGCATAGATCCCCGAGGTCTATATCTCCCTCGCAGTCTAAAATTGAACGTTCGTTTCCCGAACTCCGCATTTTCAAAAGTTCACCATGCAAATGTAGAACGTTGGAACTTCCCGCCCGTTCGTGCAGGTCGTCCACATTTTGGGTTATGATGGTACGTCGTAATGATGTTCGAGTTCCGCCAAAGCGAAATGGGCGCGATTGGGGGAAACTTCCTTTAATCGTTTACGTCTTTGGTTGTAAAAATCGAGTACCAAAGCGGGATTTTTGGCAAAACCCTGCGGGGAGGCGACTTCCATCACATCGTGGCCTTCCCATAGTCCACCGGCACCCCGAAAAGTATTAATGCCGCTTTCCGCACTTACGCCGGCACCGGTCAAAACGGTTATTTTCTTCATCCCATAAAAATAAAGAAAGTTTAGGCATTTTGGAACTGACGTATGACAAAAGGAAGTAGGACGAAAAATCCATCGGAAGAATCGAAAAGATCTTGGTTCTTTCCAAGATAAATAACCAGTTTTTATCAAATAGCCTAAAGTTTTTGGGTCCGCTTTCAAACATGAAAGATAATGGCCTCGGCCCTTGCCCCGAAGCGCAGAGGCAATCCTCGGGTGCCTACTCCCTTCGAAACGTACAAACGGCTTAGCGCGTTTTTATACCAGCCTTTGACGTAGTTGCCACTGCCATACGGGGTGAAAATAGCTTTTCCAAAAAAGGTTATTTGACCGCCATGGGTATGGCCCGATAAAATCAGTTTTATTTTTTGTCCGATTTTGGCGTTCATGGTATCTATTTCATCTCGATATGCCGGACAGTGGTTGAGAACAATGGTGTCTAATGATAAATCTAAATTTCGGGAAGCTTTCGAAAAATCAGGATAACCGCAGATATAGTCATCGACACCGACAATGTTCACGGTACGATCTTTCACCCTTAGCGTATGGTTTTGGTTGATCAAAAACTTTCCGTTATGTTTTTCATAGGTTTTTCTCAACGTGGCACTGTCGACTTGCCCCGTGTAATCTACATTGCCCATAATGGCAAATTTGGGGATGTCGTGATCGATCATGGCCAAAAAGGCATCCAAGATAGGGACCCCACGCATACTATTTACGGAGTCGCCGGTCACAAAAAGGGCATCGGGCCGCTCTTTGTTGATTCTTTCAGCCATGGTTTTATGAAAAGACTTAATGGAATTGATATGTAGGTCCGATAGCTGTATCATTTTTATCTTGTTTTCTGAACCATCGGAAATATCGAATTCCTTCCAATCGATAAGGTATCGCTCGAACCAAAATGAATCAAGAAACACTAAGCCCATGCTTCCCAAAAAAAGTGTGGTGAGAAAGTTTCTTCTACTGATTTTTGATTTCTTGATCGTTGGGATATCCATTATTGAGTTTTGATTTGTACCATATAAAAAAGGATAGCCTTAAGAGCATGGGATTGCGACGGTAAGCTCCGATAGGTCAAAAGCCATACCACACGTCTATAAAGGAAAACTTAAGAAAAACAGAAAATCGATAAATTGTAAGCGGAAAGCCTTTACTCATTCAAAACCTTGCTCCGGCACTTCCAGAAGGGCGATATCATATTCGTTGTCGAGAATTACCTTGCCATTTGCAACGATAACCTCGGTATCGGAGTACGTATCGTGGAGTAGGGTGCCATCACCGAAGAAGCCTTTAACCCAGAGCGATTTTTTTCCCTTGGGCAGATCGAGTCCGATGACCACTTTGTCCTTAAAATCGCCATCGACATAGGTTCTACTGAAAACGTAGGGTTCTTTGGCAAGCCTCAAATGTTTGCCTGCACCTACCGCCAAATGGTTATGCCTGAACTTCCCTAGTTTACGCCAATGCTCAAGCACTTTTTGGGTTCGGGGAATACTATCGATTTCGTCCCAGTTCATAAAAGAACGCAGCGTGGCATCGCCCATTACAGGATTGTCTTCAGTACCCTCTATGGTCAGGTCTCTAGCGGTTTCATCGCCATAATAGATTTGGGATGCGCCGGGCGTCAGCAACAAGATATTGGCAGCCTTTATGGGGTCGTTACGTTCGGCGTCGTAAGGATGGCCATCGTCATGGGATGTCAGGTAGTTCAGAATGCTTTTGTCCTTTAAGGTGGTATGCAGGATATCGCTGTATTTTGTGAACATCGTCTCGTAGTCTTGAAGCGCATCCGTCTTAAGATCAAAGTTGATCAGACTTTTAAAGCCGTGGTTGAAATAGTCGACTTTTTTATCCTTGAAATCATATTCCCTACCTCCTGAGATTCCATAGCCGTACACTTCCCCGACCATGAAAAAGGGAGTATCGTCCAACACTTCGTCAGGATGCATTTTTTTCCAGTTCGCAAAGGCGTGCGAAGCTTCTTTTTGTAGTTCCGCCCACGTATTTTCGTTTACGTGTTTTACGGTATCTACCCTAAAACCATCTATTCCTAGGGCGTTCACATAATCCGTTAGCCATTTTATGATATAGAATCTAGGTGCCCGTGGATAACCTGTACGTTCAAAGAACAATTGCAATTCGTCGAGTTCTTGGCTAAGACGGCCTTCTGCCTTCCACTTTGCCAAAAGGGCATCGGGCAGCTCGACAGCTTTATCGGATTCCGTATGGATATCAGGAAGGTTGTCGACCAATGTGCACTGAGTAGTACTCTGATAATCGGTATATGTACACGTCGGATCGGTACGTACCCATTTTTCGGGCCAAACGGGATCTTTTTCGGTAACGGGACCGGTGTGGTTCAGCACAACGTCCATCAGAATTCGGATGCCGTATCTATGAGCGGTTTCAACCAACTTTTCTAGGTCTTCCTTCGTACCAAAATTAGGGTCCAAGACCGTCCAATCCTTGGTCCAATACCCATGATAACCATAGGTGTTGCCTGTTTCTTCGTCGGTGCTACCATGAACTTGTTCCACTACCGGAGTAAACCAAATGGCATTAACTCCCAGTTCACTAAAGTAGCCCTGTTCCAATTTTTTGGTGATACCTGCAATGTCGCCGCCCATAAATCCTCTCAAGGGGCCGGTGGGATCCGTTCGCTCGAAATTCACGTCGTTCAAGGTGTCACCGTTATTAAAACGGTCGGTAAGTAGAAAATAAATAGTTGCGCCTTCCCAAGCAAAAGCGACTTTATTGGACGGTAGGACAATAGAATCTTTGATAGAAGATGTGTTTTCGATGGTATCGGTCTTTGCCTGCTTGCAAGAAACAAAAAAGGTCAAAAGCGCTATAGCCCAGAGCATTTTTTTCATGCCCTAAAGCTATAAAATGAAGGTGGAAAGGAAAAATATTTTTGATGCTATAATTTCTTTCATTTAAAATTGGTTTTTTGCCGTCCGCAATGCGCATGTCACAATACAAAAAAGTGTAGCACAAAGTACCCGTATCCACCTAATTTTTTCGATTGAGCACCTTGAAATCTTCATAACAACTGCTGATGGCATCAAGGATCTGAAGATCGTTGGCCGTTGAGATAAATGATTTTGAGTAATTGCAATTATTAAGGATATCCTGAATGTCTACTTTTTCTATCTGCAGCATTTCCATAAGGATTTCCCGATCGAATTTTGAGGCCAATAGATCACGGATCTGGTCATCCTCCTTCATCTTGCGCAATTTCTTCATCTGGTTAGGCTGTTTACCGAACAGATTACGTAGCAGGTCAGCAGGATTTAGAATTGCCCCCAAAACCTTGGTGACCGCACTAGCGCTTTTGTTGCCGGCTTCGTAGCCCACCGAAAGTCCTGAAATACTATATTGGTAGGCATTGTTGATGGGAAGATTTTTTACGTCTATTTCGAGATAGCCCGTAAGTTGATAGGGCCGCACGATAACCTCTTCAAGCGCATAGGCGAGTTCGGTCAACGAGATTTTAGTATTCTCGAACTTGAACATATCGTTGGTGACCCTTATTTTTTGGGACTTAAAACCTAAAAAGGAAAAATAAAGGGTGTCGTTTACCGCTGCGGTAATCGTGAATTCCCCTTTTTCGTTGGTAATCGTACCGACCACTTGATTGAGATTGATAACATGAACGCTTTCCATGGTTTTATCGCTCTGAGCGTTCACCACAACGGCATTAATTTCCTGTTCGACAGCCTCGTCTTCCTGTGAAAGCGCAATGCTTGTAAATAATATGCAAATTAGCACTAAAAATGGTCTCATTGAATCGGGTTACGGATTAAATGTACTAAACAAAACAAAAAAATACGCCGAAGCGTATTTTTTAATATACAATTAACTCTAAAAGTATGGTTTCAAAACAGTTTAAAAGAAATCGCTTCTGCTTTGCTTGCTCCGCCTTTTACCTGAACTGCCCGATTTTGCTTTCGCCCCATTTCTTTCACGACCTTTACTGCGGTCGCCACGATCGTTGAACTTGTTGTCCCCTCTTTTTCCTTTGCCTTTCTTACCGCGGTAACCGCCACCGCCGCTTCCATTTCCACTTCCACTTCCACCGCCGCCGGGATTTTCAGAAATCTCGACATTGATGAATCTTCCGTTCAGCTTGAAATCGGTAAAGAATTTGAGTATCTGATCGGTATGTTCGGTCTCGGTGTTAAAGAAGGAAAAAGAATCCTTGGTATCGACTTTATACACATCCTCTTGGCCTAGGCTCAAGGTATCTCGTAGAAAATCTTTTAAGGTCATCCAATCATAACCGTCCTTTTCGCCCACATTAATAAAATACCGTACAGATCCGTTCGATGATGACGAACCGCTACTTTCCCGATTTTCCCTGCTACCTCTGCTTTCTCTACTATCTGTCGTATTCAGGTCTTTGGTCTTGTTGTAGTAGTTCGAAAAGCGGGTAAATTCGACCGACACAATCTTTTTGATCAGCTCTTCACGGTCGATACCCTCAAAAACCTCATTGATAGCGGGCAGATAATTTTCTACATCCTTGTTTATCTTGGTTTCCTTGATTTTGTTGGCCAGGTGATATAGCTGCGTCTCACAGATTTCAATACCTGTGGGAATCGTTTTTTGGATAAAGTTTTGTTGGATTTTTTTCTCTATGGATTTTATCTTCCGCATCTCACTGCGGGTCACAATGACCATTGAGATTCCCGATTTGCCGGCACGGCCCGTACGCCCACTTCTATGGGTGTAAACTTCGATTTCATCCGGAAGCTGATAGTTGATAACGTGTGTGATGTCATCGACATCGATACCACGTGCCGCTACATCGGTAGCGACCAGCATCTGGATCTGCTTTTTTCTGAAGGAATTCATGACCAGGTCCCGCTGGTTCTGGCTAAGATCACCGTGTAGGGCACCGGCATTATAGCCATCTTCGATCAGTTTTTCCGCAACGCGCTGGGTATCCCTTTTCGTACGGCAAAAGACCACCGAAAAGATATCGGGATTGGCATCGGCCAGTCTTCTTAAGGCAGGGTATCGGTCCCGGCCGCCTACCACGTAGTACTCATGGTTTACCGTTGAGATACCTGCATTTCTGATACCTACGGTAATCTCAACGGGATTGTGCATGAATTTCTTGGCGATTTTTGAAACTTCCTGCGGCATGGTGGCCGAGAACAACCAAGTGCACTTTTCTTTTGGAGTGTTGCTGAGAATATCCTTTATATCCTCATAAAAGCCCATATTGAGCATTTCGTCCGCCTCATCAAGAATACAATAGCCGATTTTGGAAATATCGACAAGTCCGCGTCCGATCATGTCCTTCATCCGACCCGGGGTGGCTACCACTATCTGTGCTCCGCGCTTAATCTGCCGTGCCTGATCGGTGATGCTTGCCCCGCCATAGATGGCGACGGTATTCACTCCTTTTACGTACTTTGAATAGGCCTGCATTTCATTGGTGATCTGCAAGCAGAGTTCGCGGGTAGGGGAAAGGATCAATCCTTGTGTGGTACGGCTGTTGCTATCCAGTTTTTGGATAAGCGGAAACCCGAAAGCCGCGGTTTTTCCCGTTCCGGTCTGGGCGAGTGCGACCAGGTCGGTCTCGCTTTCCAAAAGAATGGGGATTGCTTTTTCCTGTACTTCCGAGGGGGTTTCAAAACCCATGTCGGCAACAGCATCTAATAGAGGCTTGTCTAGCCCCAATGCTTCAAATTTTGTCATAATGTGTTATCGTTAATCGCAAATATGTGTGTTGTAGAGAGCGATTAGCGTATAACCCATTGGACTTCCGTACAACACCTGCCATACCGGCGGCGTTAAAAATGGCGGCAAAGGTACGTTTATTTATCGAGATATGCTATTTTCTAAAAAGCGTAGCAGTTGTCGTATGGCTTTTCCCCGGTGTCCGATCTGATTTTTAGTTGCAGTGGAAAGTTCCGCAAAGGTCTTTTCATACCTCGCAGGCCTGAAGATCGGGTCGTATCCGAAACCGCCGTCCCCTCTTTTTTCCTTTGTGATTTCACCTTCTACGCTGCCCTCGAAGATATGTCGGTCTTTAGCAAGATTAAGGGCGATTATGGTCGTAAATCTTGCTTTTCTGCCACTTTGGTCTTTTAGGGCCGTCAGTAGTTTGTCTATATTGTCACCGGCATTCTTTTGTTCACCAGCGTAACGTGCGGAATATACTCCGGGGGCACCATTCAGGGCATCCACAAGAAGTCCTGTATCATCGGCAAAACAGGACAGGCCGAATTTTTCGGTAATATAATCGGCCTTGATCCGTGCGTTCTCTTCCAAAGTTTTTCCCGTTTCGGGAATTTCTTCCGTACAACCAATATCGGTCAGCGACACCAGATCGATATGCGTAGGAATCAGTTTTTTGACCTCAGCGAATTTGTTTTGATTGTGTGTTGCGAAGACGAGTTTCATTCTTGTAAAAATAGTAATTTTAGCGCATGAAGTTAAAAATTCCCCCTATCGTTGTCTTTTTGGTTTCCGGATCGTTGATGTACCTACTCGCCGAATTTCTGCCCGCCGGGTATTTTGATTTTTTTGGCCGCCATTACCTTATGATTTTTTTGGCCGCGTTCGGTATTGTAATTGCGGGAGTAGCACTTTTCCAGTTTTACGCTGCAAAGACCACGATAGACCCTACACAGCCCGATAAGACAAAAAAATTGGTGGTCAACGGAATTTATGCCTATTCCCGAAACCCGATGTATCTTGCAATGCTGTTGCTGTTGCTGGCATGGGGCATTTGGCTGGGCAATGCGTTCAATACCCTTTTGGCCGCTGGTTTTGTAGCCTATATGAACCGATTTCAAATCGAACCCGAAGAGCACGCGTTAACGAAAATTTTCAATAAGGACTACAAACAGTATTGCGTATTGGCCCGAAGATGGTTTTGATACTAGAGTATGTTTAAAAACACTGGTTTCCCAAAACCTTCCGAAATTTCGGGATTCGGAATTTAGGTAAATTGTCGTGTACCCCTAAACAATGTTGAATTACATTTATATATAAGCATTTTAACTTATAATCCATAATATTAGCTAATTCAATTATATATTGATATATTAGCGTTTTAACTTATATTTTATATGATAGCGATTATTACAGGCGATATTATAAATTCCGAGAACTATGAGGTTTCCGAGTGGCTCGGTATATTAAAGAAGTATTTGTCCAAATTTGGTGAATCGCCTACTGATTGGGAGGTCTACCGTGGCGATGAATTTCAATTGAAAATACCCAGGGAAGACGTGCTTGGCGCGGCAATACACATCAAAGCCTTGATAAAGACCATCAAAGGGCTAGACGTGCGCATGGGCATAGGTCTCGGCACCGAAACCTTTAGGGGGGTGGGGGTCAGCGAGTCGAACGGGCCAGCATACCATCGATCCGGTAGAACCTTTGAATCCCTAAAAGAAGATAAACTGAACCTCACGATTGCGACGGGCAGCGGTTTCTACGACGATACCTTAAATCTTATACTCAAATTGGCCCTCGACTTCATGGATGACTGGAGCACCGTTTCCGCAGAAATCGTGGTTTTGACCTTTGAATATCCCAAAGCTTCGCAAGCCGATCTGGCCAAGCGACTGGGCATTCAGCAATCGGCCGTGAGCCAACGCCAAAAAAGGGCACGTTTAGACCTCGTCTTTGAACTACTTGAGTATTACAATAAAATTTTAAAAGATATGAACCGATGCTGATTTTCACCAAACTTCTACTGGCGCATTTAATTGGGGATTTCCTGATACAGCCCACCCGCTGGATCGTTCACAAGGAAGCGAACAAGGTCAGATCTAAATACCTATATATACATATAATGCTGCATTTTGTGCTGACCATGATACTTTTGTGGGATTTGCAGTACTGGAAACTGGCCTTGATTATCGCCGTCTCCCACTACTTTATCGATTTGGCCAAACTATACGTCACGCCTTTGTTCAAATTGGGGAGCATCCCTTTTTTCATTGATCAGGTTTTACATTTGGCCGTTTTGTATGCTGCTGCCTACTCCGGCAATCTGGTAGGGCATACGATTGCCCTCTTCGAAAAACTGGATTGGCCATTGGTCAACGCCATTGTATTTGTCACCTTTCCCGCCGCAATCATGATGGAGAAATTACTACAAGCCATGGGCGATAAGATAGCGTTGGACCATAAATCCCTTCCCAATGCGGGAAAATACATCGGCATTATCGAACGCCTTTTTGTTCTGATGTTCATTATATTAGGCCGTTGGGAAGCTATCGGATTATTGATAGGAGCCAAATCCGTCTTTCGTTTCAATGATTTAAAGGAAAGCAATAACCGGAAGCTCACAGAGTATATTCTGATCGGCACGCTTCTGAGTTTCGGTCTCGCCATTGTGACAGGAATTATTTACAGTGGATAAGACGAAATCAATAAAAATTTTATCTTTACTTTTGTGCCCTTATTTTGAATTTAAACACCATTTCCGTGCGTTATACGGGGGGGAATGGTTTCAATAGATATATGGTAAACACAGGTAGAAAGTACGTATTCGATTTCGATAGCACTTTGACCAGGGTAGAGGCCTTGGATGTTTTGGCGGAGATGACCCTGGCGGGAAATTCCAATCGTGAGGAAATCATAAGGAAGATCCAGGAGATTACCAATTTGGGCATCGATGGCGATATCTCCTTTACGGAATCCTTGGAAAGGCGTATTAAATTATTGAACGCCCATAAAAATGACCTAGAGCCTTTGGTCGAAGAACTACGGCAGAAAATTTCAAAATCCATCGAAGCGAACAAGGAGTTTTTCGAAAAATTCTCCGATGATATCTATGTGATTTCCTGTGGATTTAAGGAGTTTATCGATCCTATCGTAAAGGAATACAACATTCCATCGGACAGGGTATATGCCAACACCTTCGAATTCGATGGCGAAGGGAAGATTATCGGGTTCGACGAAAATAACTTACTCGCTTCCCATAATGGAAAAATCGAGTGCCTAAAGCGCTTGAACCTCGAAGGAGAGGTGCAGGTTATCGGCGACGGATACAGTGATTATGTGATGCGGGAAGCCGGAATCGCCCACAAATTCTTCGCCTATACCGAAAACGTACACCGCGAAAAAGCCGCTACTAAAGCCGATTATATAACACCGAATATGGATGAATTTTTATTTGTGAACGACCTTCCCAGAAACATTTCCTACCCCAAAAACCGCATCAAGATATTGTTGTTGGAAAATGTGCACCCTAACGCTTTCGAGAACCTGTCAGGGGACGGATTTTCAGTAGAATTGCTAAAAAATAGCATTCCCGAAGACGAACTTATCGAAAAGATCAAGGGGGTACACGTACTGGGTATCCGATCGAAGACCCAAGTGACCCAAAAGGTGCTTGACGCCGCCAACAAG
>NZ_JBGTHY010000433.1:0-4428 GCF_041745955.1 Pricia sp. | reverse complement strand
CACTGTTTAGTATCCACCAAAAACCTTGTACTTATGAAGAAAGCTCTATTACTAGTATTCGTTCTTTTTAACGCCTTTTATATAATGCATGGACAGGACATTATGATCACCGGTACGGTCGTTGACGACCAAGGTGTCGTTTTGCCCGGTTCGGATGTTATTATAAAGGGCACTACTAAAGGCGCAACCACTAATTTCGATGGTGAATTTACTATTGACGCCCCGGCCGATGCGATTTTGATGTTTTCCTCGTTGGGCTTTGGCAAAAAGGAGGTACCTGTCGAGGGTCAAACATCGCTCAACGTAACTTTGGAAGCCGCTGCGGAACAGTTGTTGGAGACCATTGTAATCGGCTCGAGGGGGAAACCCAGGACCGCATTGGATACTCCCGTACCCGTTGATGTTATCAATATTGCGGAGCAGGCGATAAATATGCCACAGCAGGACCTCTCACAAATGTTGGCGGCCTCGGCTCCTTCCTTTACAGCCTTTCAAAGCGGTGGCGGAGACCTGTCCTCTTTTGTCAGCCAACCAAGTCTTAGGGGTCTTGCCGCCAGTCAGGTGTTGGTATTGGTAAACGGCAAACGAAGGCATACGTCGGCCATTCTGGCGGGAAATCAGACCGGCACCCCGGGACCGGCAGTCGACATGAGCTTTATACCTAATATAGGGGTTGAACGCATAGAGATTCTTCGTGATGGTGCTTCCGCGCAATACGGATCCGATGCCATCGCCGGGGTGATCAATATGGTCATGAAAAAGGGAACTGGAAAATTTACCGGCTCCCTGACCGGTGGTGCGTATATCAATTCTTCCCCAGACTTCAGCGATTCCGACCTTACCGAAGGCGAACGGTCATTGAACCGCAGTACAGGGGAGTGGGACGGTTATAATTTTCAATTCGATGGTAACTACGGAATAGGTTTTGAAAACGGGGGATACTTCAATACCTCCGCTATGGTAGCATCCTCTGAACGCACCATCAGGCCAACCGTCTTGGAGATAGACCGCGCCCCCCTTTATAGCGGAAATTATCTCAACAACCAAACCACCACCACTAACGGTGTTCCCATTATCACAAATCCGGAACTGATTGCCGCACAGGCCAATGGCGACGCCGCGGCAGTGGCCAATCTCAGCACTGTAGAGGGCCTTATGGCCGCAAGGGGGGTGGAGCAGTATGAAGTAGCTACCTATTCGGGACTTCCCGCACAGACCCGTATGAGTCTTGCCTTTAACTTGGAAAGCCCGATGACCGAAAACGGCAACTTTTACGCATTCGGAGATTTTGGATATAAATATACCGATGCCTACTCCTGTTTTTACAGAAGGGCCGCACAAGCAGATCGAACCAGTTATGCCCTGTATCCCAATGGTTTCAGGCCACAAATCTACACAGACCAGTATAATTTATCGCTAGCTACGGGTATAACCGGCGTATTGGGTGATTTTGACTTTGATCTCAGCAATACTTTAGGCACAAATTCGGCACAATATGGTATGTTCAATACTTGGAATGCCAGTATTGGGGAATCTTCGCCCACCGAGATGAATCTCGGAACGCACCGTTTCTTACAGAACACCCTCAACTTTGACGCTACCAATTTTTACGATGCTGTTTTAGAGGGTCTTAATATTGCCTTCGGGGCAGAATTGCGTGTTGAAAATTATCAAATCACGGCGGGACAGGAAGAAAGCTGGACTGCAGGTACCGAGGGAGTCTTCACCGCCACACAGGACAATCAACTACTTATAGGTCCTGACGGTTTTCCTTTGGAAGATTTAGGCGGAAACCCCATCGTCGATGATAACGGAGCGCCATTAGTGCTACCCAATGCAGGTGTTAGCCAAGAATTGGTAAAAAATTACGCGTTGAACTGTCAGTGTTTTAGGGGCTTTGCCCCCGAAAACGAGGGCAACCGTTTTCGTTCCGTAATGGCCGCCTACGGGGATTTGGAATTGGATGTCACTGAAGATTGGCTCGTATCAGGGGCCCTGAGGTTTGAAAATTATTCCGATTTCGGGAACGTATTAACAGGTAAGGTGGCTACCCGGTATTCCATTGGTGAAAAATCTGCGATTCGGGGATCATTTAGTAGCGGTTTTAGAGCTCCATCCCTACAAGAATTAGGGTATTCGCACAGTTTTACTTTTTTTGTAGGATTAGTACCCTTTGATGGCACCCTCTATCCAAATAGCAGCTCTCCCGCACGTGCTTTGGGTATCGGCGCCCTACAGGAAGAACGCTCCCGAAACGTAAGTGTAGGCTTTACCGCGGAAATCGGAAAATTCGACCTGGCGGTGGACGCCTATAAAATCGACATTTTCGACAGGATATTTCAGACCAGTGAATTCGATGCAGGTCAGGCACCCGTGCTTGAGCCCGTAATCGGTTCGGGTCTAGCCAATTTCAGAATCAACGGAGGCGATATCAGTACCCAAGGTATAGAAGCGGTGCTGAGCTACAACACTAATTTGGGTGACGGCAAAATTGGATTCGATATTGCCGGAATTTTTAGGGAAAATACCTTTGAAGGTGCCAATGTGCCCGACCTGAACACGGCCCTGACCGATGAAGAACTTACGGAATTATACGTGAGTCGCGACCTGATAGGGCAATTTGAGACCGGTACTCCCGGTAGCAAAATTATTGGTACCCTAAACTACTCGGCAGGTAAGTTCTCGACAATGCTTAGGGGAACCAGGTACGGATCCGTGCAGACCAGGGATAGTCAGGAAAGAGACCTTTTGGGTGGCAGTTTTGGCTTCGCCGATCAATATTATACACCAGAATTTACGGTTGATCTCGGTATTACCTACAGCTTTACCGATGCCGTTAGTTTAACGCTGGGAGGCAATAATATTTTTAACGAATATCCAGAAATCGTAAGGTATGAGCTTAGAACTTTCGACCTATACTCGCAATATCAGCAGGGATCGACAGGTGCCAACTATTTTGCACGATTGACTTTTACACTGTAATGAATTCGGCAAACCTTAAAGAAGAAAAAAATGAAAAATTATATACAAAGCTCCATTCTCCTAATAGTGGCATTCGGAATGTTATCGTGCGAACAAGAAAGATTGGACCCCATTCATACGACCGCTGAAGGCGGTGGCACCTTAAATGAATACGTTGCCTACGATATAGCGTCTACCGACCCAACCGGGTCAAATGTTTATGGACGGGTTGTTTTTTACAAGACCACCCTCGAGCAGACCTTGGTTCAAATTTCCCTTTACAATACCGTTGAAAATCTCATGCACCCTGCGCTGGTATTGGAGGGGGCCTCGGGTTCAAGTATGTCTAGCATACTAAGCCTTGATGATATTGACGGAAGCACGGGAGAGTTTTCGAACAGTAAATTTTTCATCATTACAAATACTGCTTTTTACGATTCCCTAGAGGGCGAAACGGCATCTTTAGACGCACATGTGAGCATATATCTTAGCGATTCCGACAATACGATAGTCGCATCGGGCGACATTGGCATTAATGCAATGCCAGTAGCAACAGATTAGAACTCTTAACTTAAATCCATATAACACTATGAGTACATTAGACAGAAGGGCATGGTTGAAGCGAGGCGCTTTGACCGCCGCAGGCGCATTGGTAATGCCACACCTCAGTTTTGGCGAAACACCTAGGGCGCAACTTAAATTCGACAGCCGGGGCAGAACCTTGTACAGTCCGTTTTTTAAGGAGTACAATGCCGAATTTTTCCCTGACGAAACCAAATTATTGGCCAAACTGAACGCCAACGAGAATCCGTACGGCCCTTCGCCAATGGCGGTCGAGGCTTTTCAAAAAGCGGCCCCAATGGGCAATCGATACGCTTGGAAAGAACTTTTTGACCTGATGAATAAAATCGCCGTTTTAGAAAACGTCGATGCAAAGAACATCATGATGGGCCCGGGCTCTTCCGACCTTTTGGAAAAAACGGCCATGGTCATTTTCGCCAACGGCGGCAATGTGGTCTCCGCAGATCCAAGCTACATGTCACTGATCCGTGTCGCCGAGGCTACCGGAGCTTCTTGGAAAAGCATCCCATTGAAAGACGATTGGTCGCATGACCTAAAAGGGATGGAAGCGGCCATAGATGCCGATACCAAGCTGGTTTATATCTGCAACCCGAACAACCCCACCGGCAGTATGACAGACCATGCCGAACTGGTCGATTTCTGCTCGCGGGTATCCGAAAAAGTCCCTGTTTTTGTTGATGAAGCTTACATGGGGTTTTTAGAGGATGGTGCCAAGAAAAGTATGGTATCGCTGATCAATGAGGGCAAGGATGTCATCATTGCGCGTACCTTTTCCAAAATTCACGGTATGGCAGGCCTTCGCGTGGGCTACGTCGTTGCACAGGAAGCTACCTTGGATAAGATTCAAGCGGTGACCCGGGGCGGTATGGGCATTACCTATCCCTC
>NZ_JBGTHY010000432.1:0-2579 GCF_041745955.1 Pricia sp. | reverse complement strand
CCGGCCTTGATGATCTTGTTCCTAAAGTTTTCAGAAAAGTCAAAGATGTAATTCCCTATATATACCTCCAATAATTCCATGAAACCTTTCTTTTGATCTTCCGTCAATTGGGAATAGGGGATTCCCTTTTTTTCTACGCCCTCTACCTTGCGATGGTTGGCAGAATAAATTTCATACGGTGCTTCCTCGGAAAACTTGGCGGCCTTTAATTGCTCCTTACTAAATGAGTTGACCAACTGCAGGCCCAAAACGGATTCCTTTTTCAGTACCTGCTTTCCCCGATGTTCCCCGGTTTTGACGATTCCCGGATTGGAACCGAAAAAGGTCGGTGTAGCCGAAACGATCGTGCCCTCATCAGAAGTAAAGTTCAGTGAAATGTGATGGCCTTCAAATCGCCATCCCCAAATGTCAGTTGACGATGGGGTCCCAAATAGGCAAAAGTGGTAGTTTAGGGGATCGCGCCTAGGCCTCCCATCGGGCATTTTATCATTGTCATCGTTCTCGATACTACGCAGCACATTTTCAAGCTCTCGAATTTCCTCCGTTTTTTTATACCCTTGCTTGCTTAAGGATGCGGCAAGCAGATCAAGGGCGGCCTGCTTTTGATTTTTGTCAAAATCATGAAAGGTAGGCCCCTTTCTCGGAAGGGGCACATAGTTCATATTGTAGCGCTCGACATCGTCCAAAGAAAAAAGGGCCTCCGCCCTCAGTTCTTCCGAAAGTGTTTCCAAAAAGGCATTCGCCTTTTCAGAAAGATCCTGGGCTTCCATCTGTGCATAGAAAAGGAAGCAAATCATCAGCAATAGTGTGTGTTTTGAATTCATCATTTCTCTTATTTTTCAATTCCCTTACCTGTAGCGGCATAGTATATACCCCCGTACAAATGATCCAAAAACCATTGGTTCTCGAATACCTTCTCGATATGGCCCAAAGCCGTATAGAACGAACGTCCCCCATCGCATTCGTGATACCAAGAAATAGGGTGCGTACCGGTTCCTACCCCTACCCTATCGATCGTGAAGTTTCCATTTTTGTCCGCATCCCTATTTTTCCAGGTCACTTTTGGATCATAGGAATTCTCATCGATCATGATCAGATCGTTCAGGCCCTCTATTTTATAGGGACCGAATTCATACCATTCATCCGTCCACAAAAGTGTATCGGGGAAATGCTCCAGTCCGGGAAAATTATGGTTTACGATTTTTAATTTTGCCGTCTGTTGTGCCGGATGTATGTGGAACATCCTCCCTACGAGCTTGGTATACCATTCCCAGTCGTATTCGGTGTCGGACGCTGCATGTATGCCCACGTATCCCTTGCCCGATCGGATATATTTTTCAAAGGCGGCCTGTTCGTTGTCATCAAAAATATCGGCGGTGGTACTCAGAAAAATTACGGCGTCCATACCCTTGAGACCTTCTTCCGTGATTTTTATCGCATCTTGCTGTCTGACCACTTCGAAGTTGTGGGCGGCCGCCAGTTCGTTTATGGCAGTAATACCATAGTCGATGGATTCATGGTGCCAACCCGCCGTCTCGGTCACCAAAAGTACCTTGAACTGTTTTTGTGCAAGAACCGGGTTTGAAAACAAGATACAAAATGAACTGATGAAAGTTGCTTTTACGATGATTTTTTTTGTTGCCATAATTTTATTTAGAATGCTTTTCTACTTATAAAATTGCGATAAATATAGCCATTTTCTTTCCCTATTGCTTTGAAATAGCAGTGATTTTGCATCAAGCTCTATCCTATTTTTGAAGTGGCCATGCTTTTGATGGCCATTGGGTTGCTTATTCCTTTTTTTTTTGCACTATAACCGCCGGAATAGCTATCATATATTTTCTGGTAAATTATAGAAGGTGGAAATCGAAAGCTCACGCAAAGGACCATATTTAGGAAATTGTAATAAAACCATTTAACCAAGAAATTGACAGGAAGGCCACGTCGGCGATTTATGTTTTTGGAGGACTTCAAGTGTATGAGTGACATTACCGGAATGTTCACTCCAACATTAAAACAACTCTTTCTCTTAATTCTGCTTTCAGGAATAAGAAATGAGCAAGGAATCTCATCTATAAAACTCACTGAAATTCTATGGTACGACAAAACTGAGAACAGGGCTCGAAACAATGTAGCCTTCCCAGGACGAGTAAGTGAATAATTGTGAAACTAAATTTAAAAAAGTATCTTAACTACTTGGATTCATTAACGGACTATTGAACTAATAACGCAATAAGAAATGAAGAGATCAACCCATATTGCATTACTTCTGATTCTTTCAGTATGCAAATATGCTACCGCCCAAGCGGATGCCGTAAAAGAAGACAGGCGTCCCAACATCCTTTTTGCCATTAGCGACGACCAGTCCTTTTTCCATTCCAGCTTTGCCGGTAGCCCCTTTGTAAACACCCCGGGCTTCGACCGGATTGCCAGGGAAGGGGTCTATTTTACGAACTGCTATGCAGGCTCCCCGGGCTGTGCGCCTTCTAGAAGTGCCTTGATTACCGGCCGCCATCATTGGCAAAACGAGCAATCGGGCCAACATGCCTCGTCATGGATGAAAAAATACGTACCGTTTA
>NZ_JBGTHY010000431.1:0-2803 GCF_041745955.1 Pricia sp. | reverse complement strand
GTACCGCCAACTGGTCAAATCGGCCCCTTTGGGAGCACTATCGGCAATCCGTTTCATAATCTTGGGAACGTACATCGTATTATAACGCAGTCTAGTGATGGCGTTAGGCTGGTCGGGGTCGCCGTTCCAGCAGTGCTCGGCGCGGTCGCCGTACAAGACTTCGCCTCCGTAATAGGGATCGTTCGTACTTTCGAGAAAATCTTCCATTAAATATACCGCGTTGTTTAAGTAGTAATTGTCCATATCGCCACAATAGATATGAATTTTTCCTTTGAGGTTGTCGCCCAGCTTGGCCCAATCCCGTTCGAGAATATAGCGTAGGTCATAGTTCTCTTTCCAGTATTCGGCTACGTTTTGATCGATATCGCCAGTCATTTTATCCCAAATCCGGGCCGGATAACCGTCTTGCCCCTGTGGGGAATAGGTCGCTTCCCAGATATCCCATTGCTGGCCCGAACGGCTTTTATCGCCTAAGACCAGTTCTAAATGATTGCCCTGTCGTAAAGTGGACTGTATCTGGCCCAAATTATCCCGATGGCTGGGGACTTCCAGTTTTTTATGCTCGCTTTCATAGTAGTACGCATTTTTATCGGAATAGATATCGGTCAGGCAGTACGCCCTGAAATCGATGGGGTCTGGGCACGCGGCGAAACAGCCGTTATATTCTTCTGGATATTTGACCTGTACCGCAAGGGCTTCCCAACCGCCCGTAGAACCGCCATATAGAAATCGGGACCAGCCTTCGCCGATACCCCGGAATTCCTTTTCGATATACGGGATCAGTTCGTAGGTGATCGCATCGCCCCAAGGCCCTTGACTTGCGGAGTTAACCGCATAGGAATCGTCATAATAAGGCGTAGGATGCTGAATTTCAATAATCAACATCCGTGGAAAATCGGGTTCGTTCCAAAGTTTGTAAAAATCGTAGGCCTCCTGTTGTTCGATGATATTATAACCTTCAAGGTCGAAACGTTCGGAATATTCCGGTTTCAGATCGGGGTCGGGCGGGGTCGTTCTAAATCCCCCGAAATCCGAAGGAAAATGGCCTTGAAATACCATCAGCGGATAATTGGCCTCGGGATGCTCCTCAAATCCCTTGGGCAAAAGAACATGGGCTCCCAAATACATATCCCTTCCCCAAAATTCCGATAGCTTTTCAGACTTTATTTTGATATGTTTTATCCATTCCCTATCCTTTGGTTCTTCAATGGGCGGAATGACCTGGTCCATTGCCACGGTTACATTGTCGACACCCTTTTCCGTAACCGAAATCTTAAAAGGGGTGCTGTACAAGTTTCCGGGGGATGTGTTCCATTGCTGCCCCTCACCATTATCCATGGGGAGTTTTACGGTCTGCCCGGTGGAAAGATCGAAGGTTTCATAAACATGCAGCAGCGCTTGCACGTTATATTCCCCAGCGGGTATATCGGACAGACTCGGGTAAGGATAGCCGAAAATGGTCTCGTCAAAGGTCTTGGTTTCTCCCGAAGACATTCGTTCAACGTTCATTCCAAAAATAAGTTGGGTCTCTAGTCCGTCGCCAATCTGAAAACGCGGTTCTTTTTTATCGTCTGTGGATAGCATTAAAAGGAGGCGACCATCCATTTTTTCAGCACTGGTAGCTTCCGTAAAGAATACTTTTATGGCAAATTCCGAAGTGTTCTGCGCCATGGCCATCCCACTGAAAAACAAAATGGCCATGCTAAAAAGTAGTTTTTTCATGGTTAGGTTATTTGATGAAAAGGTAGGGATTTCAATCCAATTAACAAACAGCACTTTTATCCCTCTGAGCGAAATGGTATTGCGGATTATTCGTCCTAACGGACGCCAAGGCCAGGAACACTGAAAATGCCAGTCCAAAATAACCCAACCACCGATACGAGCCAAAAGTGGAAAAGCAGAACCACCATACTAAAAAAAGGGATGGTCCAGGAACCGGAATCCAACATACTTTTGGCAAACCCGCTCATTTGGCGGACATCGACTTTTTGAAAGCCGCAAAAATAAAGGGAATTGCAGGAGAAGCTGTGGTTATTTGCCAAGATTTTGGAAAACGGACAAGGAAATCGGTTTTTCAACGTTACAGATAGGAAAAACCTAACTATTACAAAAGCCTGATACAGTGAAAAAAATGGCATACTTCACCCTAATTTTCGCAACGATAATTGCCATGGGCAGCTGCACTATCGACGATAGCAACGATATTGAGATTATAAAACCGGGAGATACGGTAATTACTGGAATAATTGCGCCAGAAAAGCCTTTTTAAAACTTCGGTCAAGGGTCGTCATTTGAGATAGCAGTGACGCCCTCCCCGATAGGTTGTCGTATATTCGATGGTGTAAAACATTTCTTGCCGTCGGAAGTGTGGCATTGCCCAGATCCCTAAAGATATCATGGTATTTAATGGCTCATCATGGAAAGATGCTTTTGAAATTAATCGTAAAAGTACTTCCTTCGTTGACCGAACTGTCTACTGAGATACTTCCTCCAAGACTGGTTACATGATTATGTACCAAATATAGCCCAACCCCTTTGCTATCTTTATTACCATGAAATTTTTGGTTCAAATTAAAGATAAGATGTCCGACTTTAGCCATATCAAAGCCAAGACCATTGTCAGAATACGTCAGTGTTTTAGTATCATTTCGTTGGTCCGCAATTATTGAGATAACAGGCGGAACATCGGGTCTGGCATATTTAATGGAATTGGTAATGAGATTGAGGAAAATACTCTCCATATACGCAGCATTATGCTGTATGCTTTCCATACCCGAAAAATCTACCTTAAATTCAACATTCA
>NZ_JBGTHY010000430.1:0-6499 GCF_041745955.1 Pricia sp. | reverse complement strand
AAGGGCAAGGTCATCTATAACAAGGCCTTTGGCAAACCGACCTACGACTCCGAAGACAGTATCACCACCGAAAGTATATTCGATCTGGCTTCCGTCACCAAGATTTTGGCTACCCTGCCCATGGTCATGAAAATGGACGAGGAGGGCGATATTGCGCTGAACAATACCTTTCAGGAATTATTGCCCGAATATGCCGATACCGAACTAAAAAATGTTACCGTTCTAAAAGCCCTTTCCCATTATGGCAGGCTGCCCGCATGGATCGCCTTTTACGTCGATACGTTGGATAAGGACCGGAAACCATCGGAAGAATTCTATCGCGAGGCGCCGATGGACGGTTTTCATATCAAGGTAACCGACAGGCTATATTTGACCGACGCCTATAAAGATTCCATTTATAATCGGATAGGTCGGCAAGACCTCAAATCGAATCGATATCGCTACAGTGATGTTGCGTATTATGTAATGAAAGAGTATATCGAAGCCAAGAAAAAGCGCCCATTGGACAAATTGGCCAGCGATTTTCTATTCGGGCCTATCGGTGCTTTTAACACGAGCTATAATCCCTTGGAAAAATTTCCCCAAAACAGGATCGTACCTAGCGAGGAGGATAATTATTACCGGTATCAGCGGGTGCAGGGTTATGTACATGACATGGGCGCCGCCATGCAAGGTGGGGTAGGCGGGCATGCCGGCCTTTTCAGCACTGCCGGCGATGTCGCCAAGATCATGCAGATGTACCTGCAGGAAGGCTATTACGGCGGTACACGTTTTCTGGATTCGAGAACGATTAAAAAGTACAATACCTGTTATTTCTGTAAGAACAACGTGCGGCGTGGCGTAGGTTTCGACAAGCCCGAGCTGGAAGGCAAGGGGAACACCTGCGGCTGCGTTTCACGAAACAGTTTTGGCCATAGCGGTTTTACGGGCACCTACACCTGGGCCGATCCCGAGGAGGAAATCGTGTACGTATTTCTGTCCAACCGAACCTATCCCAGCGCCTCCAACACCCTCTTGATCCAATCGGGACTACGAACGCGGATACAGGAGAAGATTTATGAGGCACTCGTGAATTGAATTTGAGTTTAAAATTTGAATTTGAGTTTGCCCGCTTTTCCCTAACTTTGACGGATGAAGATAGCTATAGTATGTTACCCGACTTTTGGGGGTAGTGGCGTGGTCGCCACGGAATTGGGCATTGCACTTGCCAATAGGGGCCATGAGGTTCATTTTGTGACGTATCGGCAACCTGTGCGGCTCGACTTGTTGAGCAACAGAATCTATTTTCATGAGGTGAACGTACCCGAATATCCGTTGTTTCATTATCAGCCTTATGAGTTGGCACTGTCCAGCAAACTGGTCGACACCATCAAATTGCACGAAATCGACCTGTTGCACGTGCACTATGCCATTCCCCATGCCTATGCGGGCTACATGGCCAAGAAAATGTTGGAGGAGGAAGGCATTTACGTCCCCATGATCACTACGCTTCACGGCACCGATATTACCCTGGTCGGCAATCATCCTTTTTATAAACCTGCAGTTACCTTTAGCATCAACCAATCGGACGTGGTCACGTCGGTGTCGGAAAACCTAAAGCAGCGTACCCTGGAGTTTTTTGATATCAAAAAGGAAATCGAAGTGGTGCCGAATTTTATCGATGGAAAAAAATACAGTACCTCCTATACCGATTGCCAACGTTCGTTGATGGCCGATGACGACGAAAAAATCGTGACCCATATCAGTAATTTCCGTAAGGTAAAGCGCATTCCCGATGTTATCGAAATATTTTATAGGATACAGCAACAAATTCCCGCTAAACTGGTAATGGTAGGCGAGGGACCTGAACGGGCCAATGCGGAGCATCTGTGCAGAAAATTGGGAATCTCCAAAAAAGTAATATTCTTGGGCAATAGCAATGAAATAGATAGGATACTTTGCTTCTCAGATCTGTTTTTGTTGCCTTCGGAATCCGAAAGTTTCGGTTTGGCCGCCTTGGAGGCGATGATAAACAAGGTACCCGTAATCTCCAGTAACACTGGCGGTATCCCCGAGGTAAACGAACAGGGCATAACGGGCTTTTTGAGCGATGTGGGCGACGTTGACGATATGGCCAAAAATGCACTGAAAATATTGAGCGACGACGCCGTCCTGGAAAAATTCAAGGAAAACGCCGTGGTCTCGGCACAACGATTTGATATCCGTAAAGTGGTACCGCTGTATGAGGCCCTCTATGAAAAGGCCTATAAAAGCCGGTTCGATAAAGTATACGACCGATGAAAACCACCGTATTCTTTTTGATACTCATTTTTACGACCTGCAATGCCCAGAAAAATAGCGGAGATATTGCGAAGAAGGACCATCAGGGTAACGACGACGGTCTGATATTAATGGTTAGCGACCCGTATAGCGGTATCGAAGTAGCCGAAACGCTTATTATAAAGGATGCCAAAAGCCTACAAAAATTCTATTCCCAAATAAACCGTACCCGCAAACCGGGCCTTCCCGTACCCGATATCGATTTTTCAGAGGAAATAGTGGTCATTCGCTGTAGCGGAGCGACGGATAAAGGGGCTATGCCCCATCTCTTCATTATGGAGGAAACCGAGGATGAACTAGTCCTCGGAACGAAAGAAACGGATAATGATTCACGTTCTACGGCGGTTACAACTCCTTTTTCCGCTTATAGGATGCCACTTACTAAAAAGGAAGTCATCGTTAGGGAGGAGTACTAGAATTTCTACTAAAAGTACCCATTTTCTGTCATCCAACGAAAATTCCTACCGTTCAGGGCATTATTTTGATAGAAAGCGGCTTTGACCCTTACTTTGTAGTAAGAACACCCAAATCTTGTTCCTATGAAAACAATTACGCTATTCGTGCTTTTTTTGACATGCCTTTCCCACCATTCCCTATTCTCCCAACAGGAGGAGCTACAGCTTACTTATAAAGACAGCATCGTACAAAGTTCTTGGAGGGTCGGTCTCGGATACAACTTTGTCGACGATTCCGGGGATATGTTGGACGAGTTGTTTTCGTTCGCTGACCAATGGAACGGGGTCGCCTATCCGTCACGGGTAAGTATCGGCAGGTATTTCAAAAGCGGAATCGGTGTCGAAGGCATTGCTTCCTACAACAAATATAAAGTCGGTAAGCTTATCGATGGGGCCATCAATCTTGAAGACACGAATTATGTCGGTCTCGATGCCCGATTATCCTACGACCTGAACAAGATTATTGGCGAAACGGCCTGGTTCGACCCCTATGTGGGTGTAGGATTGGGATATACGGATGCCAATAATCAACCTAGGGGCACCTATAATGCCGTCATCGGCTTTCGAACCTGGTTCTCAGACCGTTGGGGACTCGACCTAAGTTCTTCCGGAAAATGGGCCATGAGTACCGATAATGCTACCAACCACCTACAACATGCCGCCGCCGTGGTCTATCGGTTCGGAATCGAAAAGGGACTTTCGAAAAAAGGGGAAGAAAAACTAGCCTTGATCGAGGCCTTGCAAGCGGAAAAACAGCAGAAACTGGATTCCATTGCCGCGGCCAATCGTGAGGAGGAAGCCGCCGCTATGGCCGAGCGATTGGCAAAGGAAAAGGAAGCCGCCCGATTGGCCGCCGCTGAAAAGGCCAAGCAGGACGCCGAAAACCTTAGAAAACGACAAATCGAGGATGAAATCGATGCTTTGGGCTTGGTTTATTTCGACCTGAACTCCTCGTATCTTGATAAAAAATCAAAATCTGTTTTGGATGCCCTTACGTTGCTTCTAAAGGAAAACGATGGCATAGTGCTAAAAGTTAGCTCCTTCACGGATTCGAGAGGTACGTCAACGTATAACGATTGGCTTTCAAGAAAAAGGGTCGAGCGAACCGTAGCCTATCTGATACAACAAGGCATTGCCCCAGAGCGATTGCAACCCGAAGGATATGGCGAAGAAAACTTGCTCAACGAATGCGACGATCATACCTATTGCCCCGAAGAGAAGCATAAAATCAACAGAAGGTCGGAGTTTAAAGTCGTGAAGTTTTAAAAGAATTATTTTAGCAAGAATGGCAAAATGAAGCCGTCTCAGAACTAAACGAGACGGCTTTTTTTGTGGTTTCCCTCAAGAAACGAGCCCCTTCCCCATCCATTTTTTCTTGAACCAAAAATTGAACTTGATATAATAATAGGTCAGGTTTACGGGCCATGAGAGCCAATAGAGGCCTTTGGTGTACATAAAGGGTTGATCAAGTCCGTAAAAATAACGTTACAAGGCTGTTCGTGCTCGATTTTTCGTTGTAAACGGGTCAAGTGGGGCTATGAAGGATTGGGTGCTATTTAATATCTGACAAACAACATAAAAATGATAGGGGATCGCTCATAGATCGATAGAATGATATCTTCCTTAAGCTCTTCTAGCCACAATTGCAGTTTCTTTTTTGATAATTTAGCAGGGAGATTCATAATAGTTTTCTTTATTGGTGGGTTCAAGTACAAGAATATACGATAAACTGCATAAATTGGATGTTTTTAAGAAAATATTAGGTGAAAGATCGATGAAGCACATGATATTTATCTTTTTTCAACCTTGTTGATGTACCCTGCAATCTCCTCGGAAATCAATTCGCGGCCATGGGCGTTCCAATGGTGATCATAGATGAGATTGGTGGATTTTTCCGATTTTTCGAAACGTTCGGCGAAATCGATATAGCGTATGCCGTTTTCGTCTAAAAAGTCTAAAAATCGTTTACTGGTCTTTCGGCTGTCCAGCAGTATGGCGGTTTTGTCTTTGTCTAGACCGTAGAGCGCGATAAGGCTTTTAAAATTGGCGATGCGTTTTTCGTCTTTTTCTCTTTTCTCGTCATCGGTTTCCCCGTTCATTGCATTGGTCTTGTAGGCGTCTTCGGTATCATCGAAGGCATCACCGCCTTGGGCCAATTTTTTCAAGGGCTCGACGATGCCGATTTTGGAACCATAGGCCAAAAGCTTGATGTTGTCCCGTAACCTGAATAGGGTAGAGGATAGCATTTTGATGCGGGCATGGTTCGGTTCGTAGATGCCACGGCCCAGATCGTTTTCGTAGTTCAGGTAGAGGATGATTTCATCGATCAGTTCAAAATCGGTTGCATAAGCGTTTACCAAGTGCAATTGGTTCGCAAAATCGTAGCCTGCATAGCCGTATTCATACACCTCTATCCCTTTTACCTTTTCTTCGACCCGTTTTCCGGTAGAGCTGTCATAATCTTGGTGGAAGCCCTCGATAAAGGAATCGCCGATCAAGGCCACTTCGTACTTGTCCCTACCTGGCTCGAATTCCCTATGCGAATTGAATCCCGCTTTGTTGATATGGAATTCCGAGAAATTCTGGTTCCGGTTTCCCGTTACGGCATATCCCGAATTATCGGGCACCCTTTTTTCCACGCCGTAGTCATCGATAAACCGCGGTGGGTCTTCGGTGTACAGGTGAAGTACCCTCACGATACCTTCCAACAAAAGAAGGATCAAGAAGACGTAGAGGGCGGATTTTAGGATGAATTTTTTCATTTTTAAAACTGAAAATAGATGAACGAACGGTTGACACCATCGTCATAGAACAATAAGATACATAAAACCACGAGAACGTACAAAAATAGCCGTACCGCCCGATATTTGAATTTAAAGGGACTGCGTTCGTCCTTGCGGATCAGATATTCGTAAAAGGTAAACACGCCGATCAGTACGAAAAAATCGAGCATACGATATCCCATGGGATGCACATAGGGTTCGTACCGAAAATCCGTTGCGATACGATTGATATAGTCGAAGGCGGCACTTATCGAAGGCGACCGGAAAAAAATCCTTGAAAAAGTGACTAGGGAAAAGGTTAACAGCACCTGAAAGATTTCCTTTAGGGTCGGAAACCACGTGGTTTCCCCTATAACATTATCCGAATATAACCGGTTTCTGCCCATCAAAAATACGGGGATGTACAACAGGGCATGCAGGCCGCCCCAAAATACGAATGTCCAATTGGCGCCGTGCCAAAGGCCACTGACCAAGAAAATAACGCAGATATTGCGGACGGATTTCAGTTTGGTCACCCGCGATCCCCCGAGGGGAATATAGATGTAATGCCGAAACCAGGTGGAGAGCGATACGTGCCATCGTTGCCAATATTCGGCCACATTCCTAGAAAAATTGGGAAACTTAAAGTTCGACATCAGTTCGATACCGAACAGTTTGGAGGTGCCGATGGCGATGTCGGTATAGCCACTAAAGTCTCCATATACCTGAAAGCTGAACAGACACACCCCAAGAATCAGGGTCGAAGCGGGATAGTCGGTATAGTTCGCAAAAATATCGTCGACCATGGGAGCCAGAGAATCAGCGATGACCAATTTTTTGAAAAAGCCCCATAGAATAAGTTGAACTCCGCTTGAGGCCTGGGCGTAGGTAAACGTTCTACGGGCATTGATCTGTCCCAACAGGTTCGATGCCCTTTCAATGGGCCCGGCTACCAATTGCGGA
>NZ_JBGTHY010000429.1:0-5691 GCF_041745955.1 Pricia sp. | reverse complement strand
TTTGACAATATTTCAGATGTAGTTGCGTTATTCTTGTATAACAAAGCTACTATTATGGAAAAAATCTACTCTGAAAACCTTGAGAAAGGTAAAAACATTACTGCTAGGCCTGAGACCGTACAGTTCTTGCTGGGGTTCTCTAAATCGCTACATATCGTAAAATATGAGAATCTTCGATTTGAGAATAATTTGAATTAAGGCTTTACCGCTTTACGCATATCGCCATGCGCCGGTTGCAATTTTTTGTGAACTGGGTATGGCGATATGCGTACGGCAACTCGTTCAATTTTACTTCCAGTGTTATGTTGAAGCTGAAAAGACGAATTGGATTATTAGACAATTTTGGTTAAACTTAGCGCTAGACTAGAAAATGTTTCTCTCGATATAAGCTTTCCCCTTTTTATGGTAATATTCCTTTAAGACCGACTTCCTTCCAATAGTTTTTGTGATGATATCGTTGTCCAAATTCCAGCCTCTTGCCTGTGAGTATTCCCTACCGTACCAAATGATCTGAAGATGCAGGTCGTTCCAAAGTGCTTTGGGAAAAAGGCGTTTGGCATCTTTTTCCGTCCGTACCACATTTCTTCCGTTTGAAAATCCCCAGCGGTACATCAGGCGATGGATGTGGGTATCGACCGGAAAAGCTGGAATTCCGAAAGCTTGGGACACCACTACACTTGCCGTTTTGTGGCCTACGGCGGGCAGTTCTTCCAACAATTCCATTTCTTGGGGCACTTGCCCGCCGTACTTTTCTATCAGAATTTTCGAAAGTCCGTGAATGCCTTTTGATTTCATGGGCGACAGTCCGACCGGTTTAATGATTTCCCGAATTTCTTCTACGGATAACTTTACCATGTCATACGGATTATCAGCCCTATCAAACAACAAAGGCGTTATTTGGTTCACCCTTACATCGGTGCTTTGGGCGGACATCAGTACGGCGATCAGCAAGGTGTAAGGGTCCTTATGGGCAAGGGGAACAGGAATTTCAGGATAGATTTCCTGTAAAGTCCGTATCGTGAAATCGACCTTTTCGGCTTTCGTCATTTTTGTGTAATTTCGTTACCATTTACAAATTTAATAGAAAATTAGCTATGAACAGATTGCAAGTAGGGGACCAGGTTCCCGAATTCCTATCCAAAGATCAAGATGGTACCATTATAAAATTATCCGATTACCATGGGCAGAAGCTGATTGTTTTTTTCTATCCAAGGGCCAATACACCGGGCTGCACTGCGGAAGCCTGTAATCTGCGCGATAACTATTCAAAGTTAAAAGCGGCCGGCTATGAACTTTTGGGGGTTAGCGAGGATACGGGCAAAAAACAGTCGAACTTTAAGAACAAATACGATTTACCCTTCCCTTTATTAGCCGACGAAGATCATACGGTTATCGACACCTTTGGCGTTTGGGGGCCTAAAAAATTCATGGGTAAGAAATTCGACGGACTTCTTAGAACTACCTTCATACTCGATGAAGATGGCGTAGTGGAAAAGGTAATCGATAAAGTAAAGACCAAGGCTCACGCCGCGCAGATTTTAGAATGATGGGTTTTGTTTTTTAATAGCAAAACCTCCTTAAGCCTTCTCCGCCTTAACCAATTTCTTCGTAAATAGGTTCTTATCCTTAATGGTCTTGGCAATTCCCTTGGGCAGCATTTCTTCCCATCCTTTTTCGTCGTTGATGATTTTCTTAAGTACGTCCCTAGAAAATATATGCATGATTTCGGTATCGTAGTCGATAATGTCCATCACCTTGCCGTTATACTTGAAAAACTTGTACAGTTCCTTCATTCTCGGGTGTACCTTGACGTTATTGCTGGTCATGATCTGTCCGGTATCGGCATTTTTCATCGGATAGAGATATACCTGAAGATCTTTGAAAAATAGTTTTCCGAAGGCCTCTAAAATACCACCGCTCAAATGCCGGTAATATTTCTCGTCGAAAATGTCGATAAGGTTGTTGACCCCCATGGTCAGGCCGATTTTCTCCTTGGTGTAGTTGTTGAAATATTCGACCAATTTGTAGTACTCCTGAAATTTGGATATCATTACCGTATGGCCCAATGCACCCAGCAACTCGGCTCGGTCCATAAAATCGCGCTCATCGATTTCGCCCGAGGCTTTGAGGTTCGATAGGGTGATTTCGAAAATGACGATGGTACGGTCTTCGTCTACCGCTTGATCTCGGAGAAAAATATCGTACGATTTATGGAACATATCCATATTTACCTTGGTTACCGGCCTAAAGCTACCTCGTAATGCCAGAATATTTTTTTTGTAAAGGAGCGTCGCCGGAAGCAAATTATTGCCGTCAGGTCCGAACATGACCGCATCGGTCATGTCGTTCCGTATCAATTGCAGACTCATCAACCGGTTATCAACATCCTTAAAATTCGGACCTGAAAAGTTGACCATATCGATTTCAATGGTGTCCTTATCGATGTGGTCATAGAGGTATTTCAGTAGTTTTCTGGGCTTGTGGTATTTGTAGAAAGCCCCATAGATTAGGTTAGTACCTACCACACCCAAGGTTTCTTGCTGTAAACGTGCCTCGTTCTGTTTGAAACGTATATGCAGTACGATTTCGTCATAATCTTTTTGTTGGGGATCGAGCTGGTAACGTATTCCCAACCATCCATGCCCTTTATAGCGTTTTGAAAAATCGATTGTAGCCACGGTATTCGCATAAGAAAAGAAAAGCCGGTCGGGATGTGTCTCCCTGCTGATGCGCTCTTCCATCAGCTGCATTTCGTGGGTCAACATCTTTTTTAAACGGGGCTGAGTCACATATCTGCCGTCTTCCTCAATACCGTAGATTGCATCGCTGAAATCCTTATCATAAGCACTCATGGCCTTTGCTATGGTACCTGAGGCCCCGCCGGACCTAAAAAAATTCCGGGCGGTTTCCTGTCCTGCGCCTATTTCGGAAAAAGTGCCGTAGATATCGGGATTTAGGTTGATTCTCAGGGTCTTGGCCTTGATCGAGGGGATGTTTTCAAATGCCGTGTCCCTATCTAGAACTGAAGCCATAGCTTTTTTTTTGTTAAACAAAGTTAACAAGTTCGGGCAATCTAATAAATTATTTAGTTATAAATTTGAATTAAGAACGATGACGCTTTGAGAATTACATTTTTAGGAACAGGTACATCACAAGGTATTCCGATTATTGGCAGTAAACATCCCGTATGTTTAAGCGATGACATAAAGGATAAAAGACTGCGGGTATCCGTTTTGATTTCTTGGGATAACCACAATTACGTCATCGATTGTGGCCCTGACTTCCGACAGCAAATGCTCGCCCACGATGTCGATACATTGGATGGCATCCTGTTTACCCACGAACATTCGGATCATACGGCAGGGCTTGACGATATTCGTCCCTATTTTTTTCGTCAGGGCGATGTTTCTATATATGCCCATCAAAGGGTAGCGGATTCCTTACGAAAACGTTTCGATTATATTTTTGCGGATACCAATCGGTATCCAGGCGCTCCTTGTGTCGACGTCAATCTGGTCGAAAATAATCATCCGTTTATTTTGGGTGATATCTCTGTGGTACCTATATCGGCCAAGCATAACCGGATACAGGTTTTCGGGTACCGCTTTGGGGATTTTACGTATCTAACGGACGTAAAAACAATTGACGAAAAAGAAATAGATAAAGTCAAAGGCTCTAAAGTTTTAGTGGTAAACGCCCTGAGGGAGGATGCCCACCATTCCCATTTCAACTTGGAGGAGGCCCTGGCATTTGTGGAAAAGGTAAAGCCCAAAACCGCTTATTTCACTCACATCAGCCACCTTTTGGGATTTCACGCAGAGGTGGAAAAAAAATTGCCGGAAGGCGTGCATTTGGCGTATGACGGGTTGGTGGTCGAGATATGAGATGTGGTATTTTAGAAGTTGCATTGTACACAATAGACGGTTGATGATAGGCGTTATGGTTGTGGGTAAGAACCCCGGAAAAATAATAAAGACCGAAGGGGCGCAAATCTTGCGTCTCCTGACTAAAAATTCAATGTAATTGAAAAGCAAAATCTTTCTTTACCTATTCCTTTTTATGGCACTTATCAGCCTTTACCTTTTTGTTAGTAGCGGTAAAATGGCGGAAGCCAAGGATGCCCAGATCGAAAACCTGAAGGCCGATGTGGAACAATTGCAGGATTCCGTTAAAAATACCCAGTTAAAAGTGCTGGAAATGCAGTATTTTTCGTTGGAAAACAACGATGATGCCCTGGCGTATTATGACCATTTGTCCCTGAAAAATCCTTCGGGTTACATATCCGACAAACTCTTGGAGACCAATGAAAGCAAAGGCACCAATCCGCTTGTACCTTATGAAGGTATGGAGGGCGATTTTAAGGTTAACAAAATCAAGGTGCTGAACCACAGATGGATTTTGGCCGATTTTTCCGATGGAAAATATTGGGGCGAACTGCTTATTAAATACGAATTGAAGGACGATTTGGGAGTGGACTTTACGTTGATAGACCACTTGTTGTATACGAGAAGTAATTGATTCCTTAAATTCTTCCCATAAGCCACTTTTTGAACGAATGAAAATTCTGGGGCGCAACACCATGTCCCACGGGGAATTCCTCATACACATGCTCAATTCCTAATTTATTCAGAAAGGGAGAGGCTTTTTGTGCCCACTCCGGCGGAATCACCTGGTCTACTTGACCGTGTGAGGCATATATCATGAGATTATCATGATTTTTATCGGCATAACCGTGTATCAGGATTTTTTTGTTAATATAACCACTCAGGGCAATTACGTTTTTTACTTTTTCAGGATATGACAAGGCCACGGCATAGCTGAGTATCGTTCCTTGGCTGAACCCCAGCAAGGTAATTCGCCCATCATCCAATCCGTAGGTCTTACAGGCTTCCTCCATAAAGATTACAATTTTTTCGCGGGATAGTGCGGCCTGTTGGTCATCGCTCCATTTGCCCTGTTGCGCATCGAAATTAATGGCGTACCATGCATATCCGAAAGGTTCCATAGGGTAGGGGGCACGGACGGAAATGACACATAGTTCCATTGGAAGCTCAGGCGCAAAGGAAAAAAGATCTTCTTCGTTGCTTCCGTAGCCGTGTAGCATGAATAACACAGGCGGCTTGCCTTTCGTTAGTGACGAGGGGCGAATACTATGTTCCAAGGATAATGGGGCTGTGGTCATATTTGGGAGAATTGTTTCAAGAAGATTTTATAGGCAAATCCGGTTTCGAAATTCATTGTTTTATCCAACTTCAACTGATAAAAGTAAACCATTTTTGAAAAAAATCGCCCAAAATGGGTACGGACTGCTTTTTCTCCTGTAGGGCACCGATAAAACCGTATCCCCAGAGCACGATATAACCAATGTATAAACCGTAAAAAGCATAGCCGTTGAACCAAACGCTCAAAAAAAGCGCGAACCCTAAAAAAAACAGATGTAGGCCGAAAGCCTGCCGGATGTGGAAACGGGCAAATTCATTCTTTGGCTCGTTGTTCATGCTTATGGCAATCAAGGCGCCGACAAGGGTGAAATAGGCAACAATGGCCGCTGTCTTTCCTTCTTTAATGGTGTTGATATTCATACAAAGTTCAAAAATTTAAATAGGCTGATACGGCTTATAGCATTTTTCGCGATAAGATAATTTTGCGAACAGGCACTATCTTAAAAAAGTGCATGCCCATTATGAATCA
>NZ_JBGTHY010000428.1:0-7141 GCF_041745955.1 Pricia sp. | reverse complement strand
CTTGGCATCCTTTTTTCGGGCTTCCCTCAACAGTCGCTTTGCTTCGGTTTCAGCTTCTTCCTTGGTTCGGGATACCTCCGGATTCGCCCTTTCCGCGCCTTCATATCCAATTAAAATATGACTGGCTTTAACGGAACCGTTGGCTTTTCTATCCATCATTTTAGAGATTTTGAAAAAATCGCCATCGCGATATGGTCCGAATATCTCACCGACCTGTAAAGCCATCAACGTATCGGCAAATTTAGTCGGCAATTGGTTTTTCTCTTTGTATAAGGTATCCAATTTGATATCGGAATTGCGATCCAAGAATGCGGCCATATCGGTGGTATTTCTAAAACCGCCCAAAGTATCGTTCGTATCGGTTCGGTCGTTGTACTCGACCCTATCCTCCATAACTTCGGTAAGCGCAGTCTTTACCGCATTTTCATCTTCGGTAGAAGGTTTTTCCTCAAAGTACACGAACTGTATATCGCGGGCGGCGTCTTGCTTAAAATCTTCTTTGTGCGCATCTATATAACTGCGGATCTCGCTTTTGGAAACGGTAATCGAACTATCGGGAATCGAGGTAAAAGGTATACGCACATATTTGATATCCATCTTATCGTTGGCCAGGCGATAATCAATTTCCCCTTCTTTCAAAGTAGCACCGACGCCGGCTTTGACCAAATTGAAATAGGCCTGCTGTTTGGCACTTTGTATGATGGAGGCTTCATTCTGCAACCAAAAATTGTACTGCGCGGGTTCGTTGACCTTGATCTCGGCGATAAACGACCGAAATTTATTCGGGTCGAATACACCGTTCTCGTTTTGAAATTGGGGATTCTGGGCATATCCGGGAATCGTACCGATATAGTTCATAATCTGGTCCTGCTCGATATTCAACCCTAGATGCTCGAGTTGCTGCCCCATAATGGTATTGCGGACCTCTTGGTCCCACACTTGGTTTACCGTTTGCATGGTAGACGCGTTCGGTCCTGAATTTCTTGAAGCAATATCCACCTTTTCGCGGAAGCCATCGATGGACACCTCTTCCCCATTTATTTCGGCGATGCTAGATCCTACCTTGCCCCCGCCCAGTTCGCCGCTTGTAAAGACGCCTGAAACTACAAAAGCGAACAACGCCAGACCGATAATCAGTATCAGGATTGTCGTCTGTTTTCTTATACTCTCTAAAATAGCCATTTATGGTTTTTTTGAAATCAGTGTGCAAAAGTAATACTTTCCTCGAACTTATGGAAATAGAATTGAAGGGTGCTCGGTGCTCGAACCCAATTGCATGGCATCTTGCCTAATTATCGGTTTTTCAAATTTGAATTACACGAGCTAAACATTTACCTTAGACTAAACAATTAAACATCTGACTTCGTGCACCGAGCACCGTGCATCAAATTCACTCCTTCTCAACAATCTGTAGCGTTACCAAATCAATTTTGGTACTTGACGCTTCGAGAATAGTGAATTGAAATCTATCGATACGTATTTCAGAATCCTGTTCGGGTATCTCGCCCCTTTCGTTCACGATAAGGCCTCCCAAGGTCTCATATTCATCGCTTTCGGGAAGTTCGAATTTATAGATCTCGTTCAGGTAATCGACTTCGAGCCTCGCGGAAAGTTTATAGGTACTATCATCGACCTGTTCTTCGATAAGATCGGTGGTGTCGTGTTCGTCTTCAATTTCCCCAAAAAGTTCCTCTACGATATCTTCTACGGTCATCAGACCCGAAGTACCGCCATACTCGTCCAACACCACGGCGATACTCTTTCGTTTTTTGGTGAGAATGTTCAGAATATCTTGAATCAACATGGTCTCTGGCACGAATTCAACCGGCAATAGAATGCTTTTAATGGTCTTCGGTTTTTTAAACAGTTCGTATGAATGTACATACCCGATAACATTGTCAATGGTATCTTTATAGATCAAAATTTTCGAGAGTCCCGTTTCGGTAAACAATTTCGCCAGGTTTTTCGGGGTTTCGTGGATTTCGACCGCGCTGATCTCGGTTCTTGGCACCATGACTTCCCGGGCCTTTACGGCCGAGAATTCCAAAGCTTTTTGAAAAATCTGTATTTCGGAATCCACCACGTCTTCCTCTTCCACGGTTTCCATCTGTTCGGTGATGTAATCGCCCAGCTCTATTTTACTGAAGGAAAGTTGTATCTCGTCGCCATCGGTCTTAAAAAAGGTCTTTAAGATAAAATCGGATATCCAAATAATAAAATCCGAGATTACCGAAAACACCAAATAGAACAGGTAGGCGGGAATGGCCAGTAATTTCAACAAATTGTTCGCATAGATTTGGAAGAGCACCTTCGGTAAAAATTCAGCAGTGAACAGGATGATAAGCGTCGAAATGACTGTCTGGACCAAAAGACTGAAATCGGTCAGCATCAGGGTCAGGAAGCTATTCGATACCGGCAGCATACTTTGAAACCACAACATCAACAAGTCCCCCATAAAAAAGCCATAGATGACCAAGGCGATGTTATTGCCAATGAGCATTGTGGCAATAAATTTCGAGGGTTTTTTGGTCAACCGCGTAAGCACTTTGGCCAAAAAGCCATCCTGTTTTTTCTCGATCTCGATGTGGATCTTATTGGCGGAAATAAACGCGATCTCCATCCCGGAGAAAAAAGCCGAAAAAAGTAGGGAAAGTACGATTATGAGGATAGGTGCTTCCAAAATCAACGTTCGTTATCGCGCTTGCGCTGTTCGAATTTCTTCCGGTAGTTTCTGCGGAAAAAAAACATACCGATGGATACTATTGCAAAAAAAACGAACAAGTAGGCATTCTGTCGGTCAAGGTTCCAATCGGTGTAGATTCTATATAGGGAGAAAAAAAACACTCCTAGGTACAAATACTCGGTATACCTTAAAATTTTGATCATTGCGATTCTTCTTTTATACTCATCAAACCATTGGTTTTGTGGGCACTGAAAAAATAAGGTTCATTTTTGAAATCCATGCCGGTTCCGAACATCACGGAACCATCCTCGGGATTGGTATATTTGAACTCTTCTTGGGTAAATACCCAATCATTATCCTGGTCCCAATATACTTGTGTTGTTTCCATTATCTTACCATCATGTGTCTCTATGATGACATTGCCCTGCAAATCTATCACATTCGTAGCGGAATATACAATACCGTAATCGGCCTTAACTATATTTTTCTGGCCTTCGTCATTAAAAACATCTACTACAAGACCGTCAGGAAAAGTCTGATAGGGAAACTCCAAATTAGTAAAATCGTTCCTTAAAGGACTTCTTAATACCGCTATGACCTTCGTTGAGGTCGAATCTTCACTATCCAACCCCGTTTTAGCCTCGGTATAGGTAAAGGTAAGATCTTCAGCTATACCCATAGGATAGACCATTGGCACCTTTTCTTCGCCAGATCTTTTGTAGGTATCGGAACACGAAAAAAAAAGTATTGCCATAACACAGGTCGTGGCAATACTTTCAAAAGAATATTTTCGAATGGATAACATCTTATAAATTCGGTACCGTAACGCTACCGCCGACCCAGCAATCGAAGGTAATCTGCTTACCAGCCATACCCGAATTAAAAATATCGGTCTTTGATGGCGCTTTCGCGGAATAACTGGCAGCGGACTGGCTGGCGTTCGAACTCAGGGCAGGATCGACACGACCCGCCTGACGGGCCATATCGGCCGCTTTCCAGTACAGTGAACGTTTCTCGAACGGGGTGCTACCGCAATCATTGGCACTGGTCGCATACAAGTTGGCAATCAACAAATAGGCCTTACCGTTCGCCGCATCGGCCTTAATGGCCTGTTGCGCATAATTTCGGGCCTGTGACTTACTGGTTTTGCGTAAAATGGTTGCAATTTTATAAAGGATATTCGATTTCTTATAGGAATCCGTCTCCAGACCCACGGCTTTGTTAAAATCATCCAAGGCGCCATTGCTATCGCCAGCTTTCTGTTTTAACAATCCGCCGTACATGTAAGCTTGCGCCGAAGGTTCCAAGGCCAATTGAGCCTCAAACAGTTTTCGGAACAAAGGATCGTCGGTACATTCTTTGCTGAACATTCTACCTACGGCCCGCTTTACCCATTTAACATCCCCTTTTTTCTCTTCAAAACTTTTTTGATACAACGGTATAAGGTTATCACAATCGGCCAGGGCACCCAATTTTGAATCGACGCTACCGGCAATCTTACCGTACGATTCCGAATTGGTAGTAGCTATCTTCAACGATCTTTGCTCTTTGGAAGTTATCGTACCTGTAGAATCTTTAGGCAGTAACTGTGTAATTACATCGGTAAGCTTCTTGTTCTCTTCCTCTATTTTTTCGGTGACATTATCGTAAACGTCGAAAACTTCCTGTAAATCTTTGCTTCCGCCTTTATGAAGATCGACCAAGCTGGAGAAATATAGGTATAAGGCCCTTGGGTTCTTAAAATTTTTGGGATCTCCGTCAAAAGCCTTTTGAAGCATGTCGTAGATTTCAACATCGGAACCCATCTTATTTTCGTACATGAGCAAGGCCTTATCAATGCCTACAACGGCCGGCGTATATTTTTCCGGAAAATACTTGGCGCTGTTATCGTGCAATGCCACTAAATCCTTGATATATCCGTCTTTATCGGCACCTGAGGATTTCTCGATTTTATCCTTCAAAATCCGTTCCCCATAAATAAAGTTGGCCTTGTTGATATCGGGACAGTTGTCGTACACCATTTTCCATGGCGTGTAGGCCGCTTCGTAATTTTTGACTTTTGCATGCTCAACGTAGATGGAAAGGTTGGTCATACATTCTTGGTTTTGGGCCTGGGCATTGCCTAAACCCATAGCCCCAAGAAAAAGCATCGCAGTGACGTAGATCTTAGTTTTCATTTTTTCTATATTTATTCGTGTTTTAGAGTTTGTCCCGATAGCGATCGAGAGCTGATTGTTCCGAGGGGGTCAATGTACTAATTTTTTGCCAAGAGAACCATAGGAAATTTAGAATTTGACCGTTTAAATGTAATTTTTATCCTAATATCGATCAGAACCTCTCCAATTCTTCGGTTAAACCGTCCTGATCAGGAACGAATTCAATTGATTTTCCTCTTTTGGAACCACTGATCGTTCAGCGACAAGCCAATGTTAACCTTGAAATAGCTTTCTTCAATAAGGTCGGCGGCGGAAGTCCCCTTTCTTCCCAATTCAAAACCTAGATTAAGATTTGAAAGACCGTTGCCGAGCGGTAAACCTATTCCAAAAGTTATGCCAAGATTTTTAATGTCCTTGTCGTTGATCACCATTCCCGTCTGATCATACCGGAAGCCCGCACGATAAGTCACCCTTTTAAGGTAACTTTCAAAAGAGTTCCTGTCAGGTATATAAAATCCGCCTAAAGCGATCGTACTGGCATTGTCGTACACCAGATTATCGATTTCCAAGAATTCGTTCGAAAGATCATCCAGTTTTTGGAAGCTGTATTCTACCCCTAAAAACCATTTCATATTCTCGCCGTAACCGACGCCCAAAGTCGTAGTGGTCGGTATCTTGACTCCGGTATCCTTAAGGCCCTGTGCTTCGAGATTTACATCGATAACCTCAATGTCTTGTGAGGTGGTCAACGAAAAAGAACCGATCTGTTTTGTGTTGCGGGCGGACAGATTTGCCTGCGTATTTACCCGTAGAGAGGTAAACAGCGTATGATTTTTATCGATGGCCGGGGTATAGTTTAAAGCATAATTCAGGTCAATGCCGTTAATTCTTGATGATCTTGTATCCTTTGCCCCGAACTGTACATTTTCAGTACTCTGCACCCTTTCACTAGTAATGGTACCGAAGTTGTAATTGACGGTCACCCCGAGACTCCAATCTTTTAAGAACTCATATCCTAAGGAAGCATAGACTTTATTGAGACCGCCTTCCCCGGAATATTCGTTCAGTATTCTAGAGCCCTCGGCACCTCTTAAATCCTCAAAATTATAGCCCACAGAGGTGTAGGGCCTTATTCCAAAGCCCAGGCCTAGACCTTTTTTTAGGCTCAATCCCAATGCAAGATAGTCCAGATTGGTAACGGAACTGCTCTGCTCTTCGGTGAAACTTTTAAAACGCAACTGTTTATGTGAAACGCCGGCCGTGTAGGTGGTAATACCGAAATTATCTCCGGCCTGAACCCCGAGTTTACTGTAGGCGGCAGGGTTGTTCAGGTTGATATGGATGCTATCGGCATACACACCTATACCGCCCATCATCTGATTTTCTACCGTACTGGATTCCCTGATGTCTCCGAGACCAAAATAGGAGTATGGGGAAATCGAACCGTCTTGGGCGTACATGCCCATTAGGGTGAGATACGCGATGACAAAACCTATTTTTCTGATCATTTAATCACTTTGGTTTTAACCTGACGGCCCTGCTTGCTTGCGGGATGGGCGGCAGGCTGGTTTCCGGAACTCCTTTGCTACAGGAACAAACCCCCAGTTTTCGGAGGTATGTATGCTTTTAGTGTTTGTTATATTCCAACAGATAGTTTAATCCTTCCAGGAGAAATTTGGAATCCGCAAATATGGTATTTTTTAGCCGCTTTGACAAAAATTGGGCATCACCGCCTGTTAAAATAACTGTTAAATCTGTAAAGCGTGATCGGTACTGGTCGATGGAGCCGTCGATTTCGAGACAAATGCCGTTCACTACCCCGCTGTGGATACCTGTCTCGGTAGAATTTCCAATAAAATCGATAAACGCCGCCGGTTCTAGCAAGGGAAGTTTTGCGGTATGTTCATGCAATGCCCGGTAGCGCATATGTAGCCCCGGAGAAATGGCACCGCCCAGATATTCACCATAGTCGTTTACCATATCGTAGGTGATACAGGTACCGGCATCGATTACCAAGGAATTGCCCTTCGGATTGAAATAAAACGCGGATGCGGCCAATGCGATCCGATCCAGACCCAAGGTCCGGGGCGTAGCATACGAATTTTTAAAGGGCGTTTTAGAGAGGTGGCTCAATTCGTGCACTTCGCAAAACACGGCCAGTACGGCAATAACCTTGCGGTCAAGGTTTCCTACCGAAGAAACGATACTCCGCTTTATGCCCGGGTAATGGTCGCAGATTTCCTTTACCTGTCTTGCCACATGCTCGGTCATGATGTTCTGATGGAACACCAGTTTTCCTGCC
>NZ_JBGTHY010000427.1:0-3965 GCF_041745955.1 Pricia sp. | reverse complement strand
TTGGATGCCGTGGACGAACGAAAGCTTGTTCCATCGTTTCTAGCGTATCCTCGAAAAAATGGTTGCATAGTTGATTGTTGGCCTTGCTTTTCCAAGCTTCCAGATTTCCGGGTTGACCTCCGTTCCTGACATACGTTTTCGTTTGGGTTCCGGTAACGGCGACATAGGCAACGAAGGCACTGGCCAATGCGGCATGGTTACTTTTTGAAGATACGGCCAAACCGACACCGCCCAAAATAGTTGAGATCGGAAGGTTCGGGTTTATCGGGCTATGGCCAAATGTTATCCTATTTTTTACAAATTCCTTGCGGCCATAGTTGGTATATCCGAACAAATAGGGAGCATAGATAATTTCATCTGTATTGCCCATCCTATCCAAAGTTTGGATAGGGTTCCAATTTAGGGATTCTGGATGTACCTTCTCCAAATGGTACTTTAGTTGATCTAGTGAATGAACCCCTGCTTCCATTTCTATCTTGAAATCCTTTATAAAATCCCTACCGCTTTTCTGGGCGCATAAAGTCAAGAAAGAACACCAAAGATCGGTGGCACACATCGGCCAAGCTACGGAATAACCTTTCGGTATTTTTTTATAAAAACTGCGAAGTTCACTCTGTGTTCTGGGAACCCTTAGTCCTAACTTGCTCAAAAGATCGCCCCTAAAGGCCGCGACCTGGGCCGCGGCATCTATGGGCAAAGCGTACTGGTGGCCCTGATATCGATAGGTGCCAAAGCTAGGGCCGACGGATTGATCGGACAACTCTTGCAACACCGCATCGGAAATAAATTCCTCCAAGGGCAATAACAATTTGTCCGCATCGGCTTGGCCCATAAAAGGGTGGTCAATGGTTATAAGATCGTAAATCTCGATAAGATGTTCCACTGGCATATCACCGAACTCTTGCAAGGTGCGGACGCCCCAATCCACCTCAACATTAGGGTATAATTCGGTAAACTCCTTGGAAACTGCCCTCAGAGGTTCATATCCCCTGGGATGATCCCACGCAATTCCTTTTAATTTGGTATTACCTGCCAATTTCTAGGTTTTAAATGTTCATTGATCAGAATATTGGTTTGCAACATCGGTTTTATTTATTCTTTCAAAGGTTTTCTTCGAAAGCATTACGAACCAAAAGCTGTAACTCCTTTTTATTTTCCGGGGACAAAGGGTGAAATTCGTAATCCGATAGATGGGTGTTGGATTTTTCGACAATGATTACCTCACTTCCTTCGGCCATCGCAATATTGTGCCAAGTACCCTTTGGAATATTGTAAACTATATGGGGCTTCATAAGTTCGACCTGTAAGTCGGGAATATCTTCCTTCAACTCCGCCCCGATAAGTACTGCCTTACCTTTTAACAGTATAAAAACCTCATCAGTGTGGTTATGGACATCCAGTTTACCGATATTACCAATTTTCAGCTCGTCCATATAGTTCAATTGGGCGACCTGCCAACCCTCACGAATCAAGAAGGGATGATATCCATCTTTCGATTCCCTATATTTTTCAATCAAATCCATATAAAAAATCTATTTAAAATCCATCTACCTGGCAATCGAGCATGTGGATTGAATCAGTTTCCCGGAGTAACCAGATTCTTGGCAATATCCTAGGTGCACCTGTTTAACATTATGCAATATAATTAAAATCCGTTGATGGTCTTGGGATACGATCTTTAATCCCTCTTTTCAGATTTGATATTTATCTATAGACAACTCGCTTGTTCATACATTTAACCATATTATACTTATCTTCGCATTTTGCAGTGTTAAAATATCTTTTGGACTAAATGAAACGAGACACAAGCCAGTATTTGATTCCCGCAAAGAAAGGAAAACGGGACAATAGTTCTTACGATATCAACCCCTCCCACCCTATAACCGAGGGAAAAATAGAAATCGGGTATCACAGCTTGGCGGATAGAATCTCTAAAGAAAAAACAGTGATTCTTGATGGTTATGTGGGAGTGGATTGGGACGAGGTGATGTCGGTCTTGGTTTCCTGTTTGGAAGAATGCGGTCTTTCGGTAAGTGCTTTCGACATTCGGAATTGTTTAAAGTCCGAAAGCGAAATCGATGTCTTGGTCGAACCCTATTTGGGAGGCGATGATCCCGTATTTGGCCGTAGAACCACCCTGAAGCTCAAGGATTATTTTGACCCAGAAAAAATTGACACTATTCAAGTTGACAAGACCACGGATATACAGCTCATTTACGGTACTGGTGCCAGTCAATCGAAAATAGACGGAATTCTTGTCTATTTTGACCTCCCAAAAAATGAACTCCAATTTCGAAGCCGAGCCAAAGCTATTACCAACCTAGGATTTAGCACGACAAAATCTCCCAAACAGACGTATAAACATTTCTATTTTGTGGACTGGATCGTGCTCAACCGGGAAAAGAAAAAATTACTTCCCGAAATAGCAATAATCGTAGATCAGCAAAGACCTGATGAACCAACTTGGATGGAGGGCGAGGTTTTAAGGAACAGCCTATCCAAATTATCCAAAAGCTATTTTCGGGTACGCCCTTGGTTCGAACCAGGGGTTTGGGGCGGACAGTGGATGAAGGAACGGTTTTCAGGATTGAATCCCGATGTACCCAACTACGCTTGGTCCTTTGAAATGATTGTTCCTGAAAATGGACTTCTTTTTGAGGAAAGGGGAACGCTTTTAGAGGTTTCCTTCGACATGCTGATGTTCCATGAACGTGAAAATGTGTTGGGAAAAGCCGCAAAACGGTTCCAGGACGAATTTCCGATCCGTTTTGATTTTCTAGATACTTTTCAAGGGGGAAATCTATCCGTCCAATGCCATCCCAAACCCAAGTATATCCAAAAAAACTTCGGCGAAAACTTCACGCAGGATGAAACCTATTATATTTTGGATGCCACCGACGATGCCAAGGTATATTTGGGCTTTCAACAAGATATCCATCCCAAAAACTTCAAGAAAGCCTTAAAACATAGCGAAGAAACCGGCGAAGAACTTGATGTAGAAAAGTATGTGATGAAGCTTCCCGCCAAAAAACACGATCTATTTTTAATTCCACATGGCACCGTTCATTGTTCTGGAAAGGACACCATGGTGCTCGAAATTAGTGCTACCCCCTATATTTTTACCTTTAAAATGTACGATTGGCAGCGCCTAGATCTAGAAGGCAAGCCAAGACCAATAAATATAGAACGCGCCTTTGACAACTTGAATTTTGAACGCAAGGGAAAAATCGTTGCGAAAACCTTGATTTCAAAACCTGTGGTAACAGCCTCTGGAACAACTTGGAAAAAAGTACATTTGCCTACACATCCGGATCATTTTTACGATATTTATCGTTATGAATTCGAAAAGGAAATAGGTATAGAAACTTTTGGCCAATGCCATATTTTGATGTTGGTAGAAGGCATCTCCATAGCCCTTGACCTTGTTGAAGGATCCAAAACATTTTACTATGCCGAAACCTTTGCGGTTCCAGCGGCTACAGGTAGTTATAAATTATCGAACACCGGAAAAACCAAGGCAAAAGTAGTTGTGGCCTTCGTGAAGGATGAGGCTTGTTAGCATGAAAACAACAGACACATCAACCAACGCCTATGAATTTTAAATTGGATCAGAACAGTCCCATTCCGTTACATGCCCAGATAGAAGAATATTTGCGTGGACTCATAAGGCACAAGGAATATCAAAACGGGGATAAATTTCTCCCCAAAGAAGTGGCCATGTCCATGCAATTGGGCGTTTCGAGAAACACCATACGCCAGGCCATCAACAAGTTGGTTCATGAAGGACTCATAGAACGTAAAAAAGGCGTAGGAACTAAGGTAGCGACCAAAAGGATTTCTACAAGACTTGACAATTGGATCAGTTTTACCAAAGAAATGAGGAACCAGGGCATTGAAGTAGTCAACTACCTCGTGAATGCCGTTTTGGTTAATCCCGATTCAGAAGTACAGAAAGCATTATCGAT
>NZ_JBGTHY010000426.1:0-3485 GCF_041745955.1 Pricia sp. | reverse complement strand
GCCTCGGTCTCGGGGAAATGGTTGAATAGAATAAGCGTCCGCAATATCGTACATGATGGCGAAAAAATGGGCGGGGATTCCTATCGCGTGCCTTGCGAACCCGTTGCGCCTGGCGAGGAAGTAAAGGATGAGGACATGTGCATCATCGAATCCATGCCCGTCAAATCCTTGATCACCTATCCTAAATCTGGAGCACTGCTAAAGCAAGGGCAATTCCTGAATATCCTAGGCCATGCTTGGGCCGGGGAACTGGAAGTGGCCCAAATGCAGTATTCCATCGATTTCGGTGCGACCTGGAAAGACTGTCCGATCGAAAAACCTGCCAACCGCCTGGCCTGGCAACATTTTTCCGCCAAAATCGATTTTCCGATAAAGGGATATTACGAGGTTTGGGCCAAGGCGACGGATGCCAAGGGAGTTTCGCAGCCGATGTTATTGCCCGGTTGGAATCCCAAGGGCTATTTGAACAATGCCTGTCATCGCATTGCGGTGAAAATAGGGTGATGTCCGGTGCGGGAGGCTCGGTGCTCGATGTACTATTGAAAAACACTTGATATGTCAGAACAAAATAAATTCTGGAAAAGCTCAAGACGGATCTACCGTTTTTTGATAGTGGTCTGTGTTTTGGCGTTAGTTTTGGGCATCGTCATTTTCTATATGAACCATGGCGATACCGATATCAAGGAAAATGGGGAAAACGAGTACACGACCTTCTCCAATGACGACCCAGACCGAATCGAAGACGGCATCCACGTCAGAACCGGCCTTGTGGATGCACCGGGACTTCAAGAGACCGTGACCAATTGTACCAGTTGCCATTCCGCCAAACTGGTCATGCAAAACCGGATGAGCGCCGAGCGTTGGCACGCCACCATCCGCTGGATGCGGGAAACGCAGAATCTCTGGCCCTTGGGCGAGAACGAAGACATTATCGTCGACTATCTGGTGACCAACTATCCGCCCAAAAACAAAGGCAGAAGGGAAACCTTGACCGATGTGGATTGGTACGAGCTGAAGTAATGACCGGACTCTGTGCCAACATCCACTTAGGGTTTTTCATAAAAAAACCAAGAAACGCTTAGCTTCCTGGTTTTATTGCCAATAGGTTCCTACCGATGCTTTACTCTACAATAACAGTAAAGGTTTGCGCTATGTCGGTTTCACCGCCCGCGTCGGCCAATGTGCCGTCATTCGGCTTTTTGGGCAGGTGGCGAAGCGTTACGGTCAACGAACCATCACCGGCAGCCCCGGTATTCAGTTTGAATATAAGTCCTATGGGATTTTGATTCCCGTCCGAATCCGCATACGATGATCCGGTCAAAGAACCTGTAGGCGCAAAGAAGAATTGATGGTCTTCATCTTCCTCCTGTATTTCCGGGGTTATACGTTCTGCCGGTGATTCCGTTTCGTTCAAAAGTTCGATACTACCGGTATAAGAGGTGTTCGCATCCAAATTGGATACCGTTATCTCCGGGGCATTGGGGCCATCGCCATCCAAATCCCTTGATTGAAAGGTTATTGCCTCGCCACCACCTTCCGGGGCCAAGGTTATGGACATGGTGGTAATTGTTTCCTCTTCCTCAACGGGCATCGGGTTGTCATCGTCATCGTTCGAGCAGGCAAAGAGCACTAGTGCCGTGGTGGTCAATAGCGCGGTTTGTCTTATTCCGCTGAAAAGGGATTTTTTAAATGTGATCTTGTTCATAATACTAATTTTAAAGGATTAATAATTGAGTTTTAAACGTATCAAAAAGTTTCTGCCGAGGTCGTCGGCATAATAGCGCAGCCTGTTCAAATACTCGCGATACGATGTGTTCAACAGGTTGTTGACGGTGAGCCCGACCAAAAGCGTGTTTTGTTCCGATAGCGGTATTTTAAACGAGCTATCGAGGCCGATCAGATGATAGGCGTCTGGCGGGGTATTAATATTTAACGTAATATCTTGGTTCTGTTCGGGTGAAAACACCGTGATGTTCGGGGGAAATTCATTTTGTCGGAATACATATTGGCTTTCCAACGTAATTTTAAAATCTTTCCAAGCGGAATTCGTATAGGAAAGCGAATTTCTGAAATGGGTCGCAGGAATGTTGATGAGCGGTCTCCCCAAATCGGTATCTATCCCTTTTACGATGGAAAAATTGTGGTCGGTGCGCCAGTGGGGGGTCCATTGGGAAAACAGATTCGCATCCAATCCCAATAAACGTGCCGTGGTCTGTCGATAGGTCCATACCGGAAAGGCTCCTCGAATGTTAAACTCGACGCCTGTGGGTTCCAAGACTATGAAATCTTTGATGAAATTGGCATAGGGCGCAAACGTATACCCCCATGTATCTCCCTCTTTTTGAATGGATAGCGATAGTTTTTGTGAAGTTTCACTTTTGATGCGAAGATCGCCCAATTCAATACGCGCCGCGGAGTGGTGCAGGCCGTCGCTGAAAATTTCCGAAGGGTTGGGGGCACGTTGTGAAAGGGCATAATTGAAACGTAGCTCGGTCTCGGTGTCCAAATCATATTGCAGACCTGCAGTTGCCGAAAAATTGTGATATTCAAACTTGGGATTAGTCAATAGCTGCGTACCCAGATTTTCGATGACCAAATCGGGGAATTCCACATCATAGCCTCGTTCTTCCCAACGCGAGGTGCGGTAGAATTTTTTGGCGTCTATATAGTTAAAATCATAGCGAAGGCCGGCATCGAGCAGCAAAGTGTTAGAAACCGTATATTCTCCCGTGGCAAAGGCACCAACATCGTATTTGTCATAGTCCGGTACCAGACGGCGAACGCCGGTATCCGGATTGGCAAAGTTATTTTGGTACAGCCCCATCAACCCAAAATTCAGGGTATAGTTGCGTTTCGCATCGATTTTGAAATCGGTGGATAACGTATGCGTCGCCAACCGTAGGTCTAGGGAGGCCTTTTCACTGTCGTCGCCCACCCGTATATCGTATTCAAACCTTTGATTGTGCTGAAAGTCATACTGAAAATTCCATTTTCCGATACCCTCAAAACGCTTGTAAAACTTCAATTTGGCCAAATGGTGCGTCACTTCTTGCCTAGGTTTGTCGATATCATAATCGAAATCACGTACTATCAGGGGTTGTTGTACGTTTATGGCCCTAATCAGGTCGTCAATATTGCCGATATCGGAGGCTCGAAGGATAGCGATGTTGGTATCGAAATAGGAATAATGGGCATCCCACCCCCAGATAAAATCGTGTTTTCCGATACCAAGGGATGCCCCAAGTTGAGAAACACCCGTGTTCGAAAGTACGTAATCAGGAGCTTCAAAATCGCCGTACCTTTTGAAAGAAGCCTGGCCTTTGACAAACCATCCGTTTTCATAGGCCTTGGTCAATTCCGTAGTAATATTCCCGCCCTTGCCGTTGGTGGCACCGCTAAGCAAGGTTTTCCCATATATCGTATCTTTTGCCGGAATACGTGCCGGTTCCATCAAAATGACCCCTCCAATGGCATCACCACCGTAT
>NZ_JBGTHY010000425.1:0-1501 GCF_041745955.1 Pricia sp. | reverse complement strand
ATAGAATTCGCGTTCCCTCCTGCCATGAAAAATTTGGCCGAAGTCAATCAAGTACTAAAAGCCAAGAAATCCGATTTGAAAAGCTCAAAAGAACTACTTAAGGTTTTGTGGGTTTCGGGCCCCAAAGATCACGGGCCCGATGAACATGATTATCCTTTACAGAAAGAAAGGTGGAAACAACTTTTGTCCATGGCAGATAGTGTTGAAGTAACTACTGTATCCAGATGGCCTGCCCCGGATCAATTTGCAGCTGCGGATGTCATCGTATTCTATTGGAATTACCCGGAATTCAATGAAGAGAACGGAAAGCAATTGGATAAATTTCTACAAAGGGGCGGCGGTCTGGTTTATCTCCACTATGCGGTAGATGCTACCGATAACCCACAGGCATTGGCCGATCGCATCGGGTTGGCATGGGGAGGCAAACCTAAATTCAGACACGGCAGGGTCGAACTTAATTTCAGCAAAAATTTTAATCCGATTACGCAGGGCTTTGATAAAACCGTATTCGAGGACGAAACGTATTGGGACCTCGTTAAAGGTTCGAAAGAGATAAATGTTCTTGCTACCGCTTCCGAAGAGGGTAAGGACATTCCGATACTTTGGACAACCACCGAGGGCAAAGGCCGAGTGTTCGTTTCGATTTTAGGCCATTACAATTGGACTTTTGATGATCCGTTATTTAGAATTTTATTGTTAAGAGGTATAGCTTGGACGGGAAAAGAACCTATAGATCGATTCGAGCCTCTAGCGACCATGGGGGCGAGGATCAGTAAATAGAAACTATATCGATGAAAGACAAAATAAAAGGAAATATGAATATACTATCATTACTCCATTGCCAGGAACAGCATTGTCATCGCAGAAATTTTTTCATGGGATTTCGTTTTGTTCCCGCGTCTGACAGGGCCCTTATTCTTATGCTTTTATTTTCCTCCTTTACCCTAATCGGTCAAGGTTCGGAAAATACAGTTCATTCCAATACCGACATTGAGCATCTTGATTTTACCGTAGAGGAAGCAACGGAATGGACGGCGCTGTTTAACCGTAGATCGGGTTGGTTCGGTGCCGATGGCATATACGCGATACCACTTAATGCCAAGGATAATGAAATAGCGAAATCTAGTACTGAAACGATGTTTATTTTTAGTGATACGATGATCGGTGATATAGCCGCCGATAGTACTTTGGTGCCAGGATATGTTATGGTCAATAACACTGTCGCATTTCTTAATGGAAATGAGCCAAAAGAAGATGCTATTAGTTTCGCTTGGGCAAAAGATGGTAGAGGAAAACCAAAACCTTTATTTTTTCCCGAAACCGCTTCCGCCGAAAAAGGTGATTATTACTGGCTAGGGGATGGATTTCTCAATACTGGGATAGGGAATACTACTTATATTTTCGCCTATAGGATGAGGAACCTCGACAAGAACGAGGACTGGTCATTTAAGGAGATGGGCACCAACCTTATCGCATTGCCTTCGGGAAGTAGGCGCCACCG
>NZ_JBGTHY010000424.1:0-5363 GCF_041745955.1 Pricia sp. | reverse complement strand
TCCCCGTCCTGCCAAAACCCGTCGTTTTGGGCGTTTGTAATGGGGATGATTTCGGCTATACCCTTGAAATCCTTCCACATGTTTTGGGAGACCTTGGCATGCAGTTTTGAGACCGCGTTCGCTTTTTTGGAAAGTCGTAATGCGGAAACGGTATAATTCAAGAGGCCTCCATCGATGGTTTCCTTTTTCAATTCCTTTTCCGAGAGCTTTCTTCCGAAAAACCCAAAATCGTTCAGTTGATGCCCGCCCCTTTCCTCGTTGCCCGCCTTTTCGGGGGTATGGGTAGTAAAGACCATCTGCGACTTTTTAATCCCGCGGTCGCGCAAATAATAGAAAGCCGGCAGGGCGTGTCCCTCGTTTAGATGGTATACATCAGCACCGCCCAAGGCCTCGACAATCTTTGCGCCACCGATGCCCAAAATAATGCTCTGGGCGATACGGGTATCATCGTTGGCATCGTATAGACGGTCGGTAATCGTTCGGGAAAGGTAGTCGTTACCCTCCACATCGGTGGTCAAAAAATAGAGGGGTGCCGTTCCCGACACTTCCGGTTTCAGCACAAAGGCGCGGACTTGTACCGAAGAATTACCATTGATCCTTACCTCGACCTGCAATCCGGAATCTTCAAGAAAACTGTAGTTTTTCTCTATCGAATTGACTTTTAGGGTCTGGTCGTGGTTACGGCCTTGATCGTAATAGCCGTATTTCCACAACATTCCGATGCCTATTACATTCTGTTTCATGTCAAAGGCGGAGCGCATGTGTGATCCAGCCAAGAATCCCAATCCGCCCGAATAGGTCTTCAGGCCTTGGTCTATGCCAAATTCCATGCTAAAATAGGCGGTTTTTTTGTTGAATTCTTTTGCGGGTGAATACGGATGGTACCAAGTGCTGTATTTACTTTTCATACTGGACGGTTTTAAAGGGGAATTTTTGACAAAGCCGCTAAAAATAAGCTGAATAGATGGATTTACCTAAACAGGTCTACCAAAAATCGATATCATTTGTTTTTTTAGGATGAAATACATGGCGAAACGGGGAGCTAAACCTGTTAGCATAAATTTTACGCGGATTTAATGCAGATAATTGTGTATAATATGTAAGAAAATACGATTTTTAATTATCTAATAATTGACTTGGTAGGTAATAATCGACAGGCCCTCATTGAACACCTCGTTATGCATTAGTTTTAATTGGTATTCCTTTGAAGATGTGCCAAAAATACGGATACCGTCGCCTAAAATGAGTGGATTTAGCTTTATTTTCAGTATATCGATCATTTCGTTTTCCAACAACCATCCGGCAAACTTGCCGCCGCCGCATAGATAAATATCGGTTTCCGAGGTTTTTTCAAATCTTTGATGATGCCGAGGTCCAAATCGCAAAGGGTCTATTGGTTGCTCTGGTCTTTAAATTTCAACGTTTTTGAAAAAATATAATGTTGCATGTGCGAATACGCGGGTTGACCGGGCTCCAAACCATATTTATAGCCAAACTCGTAGGTTCGCCTGCCCATGATTACTGTCTTGAAATCCTTTAAGTCTTCTAAATATCTGGCCACTCCTTCGCCGGTAGCAGTAAATCCGCTTGCATCGTCTTTAGGGCCGGCGATAAAGCCATCGATTGAAGTGGCGACATAGTAAATGATACGTTTCATAGGCTTTTTTATGTCTGAGAGCTAGTGCTTTAAATGTAGCTGTTCGTATTCGCAATGAATTGACGGCATTTTGGAAGTACATTTTCTTATTCCATATTTTCCTCTTCATCTTCCGTAGAATAATATTTCCACCAATTACGTCCATTTTTTTCTGCGTCATACCCAACATGTGACCTTTCAAAACCATATCCCGGTTTATAATTGTGTGAGATATGTACAGTAACAGCCTTCCATTGGTCTTCGATTTTTCTCATGCCATATGTGAAACAACCAGTTACTATTGTTGTGTCTCCAGTTTCTTCTACTCTTTCATTATTGAATTCAACTAAATAAGAGACTGCATCATTTGAAAAAACATAGATTTTATGATTTTTCAAATCCCATTTCAGCATTTTCTTTTTGTCACCAAGAAATTCCTTCCAGATTCCTTCAACTATTTCATGGCCGCCCCAATAATAGCCGTCACCAAAAATGATAAAATTTTTATCATCACCATAAAATTTCATTACTTCCTCGAAGTCTTTATTTACTAAATCTTGTGCGTGTTTTTCTGAAACACGAATAATGTCTTTTTTAACTCGCACTATTTTATCTGAAGACAATTCTTCCATATTTTGATTGCAACCGAGGAATATCAGCGCTGGTAAAAAGTAAATCCATTTCATAGATTCTATATTTTAATCAATACGTATTGAACTCTTCTTGAGCCTCTAGACTTTGGAATAACACAATCGATAATAATAGCAGGATAAATCTTTTCATTTTAGTGGAATTAATGAATTGCACTTTATCGAGGGAAGTTATCTAACTGATTTACAAGATACAAATTATTAATATTTGAATTTCCATCAGAAAGTGAGGGATGGTTCGGTTGCTTTAATCCATTGGATGTTTTTCGATAAATTCAAGGACTATTTTATTAAAACCTTCTGGATTTTGATGTTGTAAACCATGAGAGGCATTCGGAAGCTCTTCAAGCGTACTGTTTTGAATGCATTTATGAAGTTGGTCACTAGCAAGTCTGAAAATTTTTGGAGAAAGCTCCCCTTTTATTAGAAGTACGGGAACTTTTAATTTCTCAAAATCTTGACAGTTTAGCAATGGCAAAAGATCAGCACCCGAGGCATATGCCTTAAGTTCAGGAATGTTCGCCAGCCACATTCCTTTTTCATTTTGAGGCGCCTTATCAAAATATAAACTATCTCCCATCACTCCCCCTACAAACAAGGCCGTTGCCGCCTCATCATTATTCTCATTAAATGCCTTCGAGGCGGGAATTACAACGTTGTTAATAAATTCTGCCATTAATCCCTCTGCTTCAGGTAAATTTTCTAACAATGAGGTTGCCGGAGGTTCAAGAAGGGTTAAACTTTTAATTAAATCTGGGCGTTCAAGTGCTGAAATTATAGAAGTGAAACCACCAAAGGAGTGACCTACCAAATGGACAGGTCCAGCATTCAATTTTTGCAAAAAACCGACAAGGTCTTTAGCATGTGCTTTTACTGAATAATCCTTTGAATTGCTGTTGGTTTGGTCATTCGGATAGGCATATCTACGGCTTAAAGCAATCACGCGATAATTTTCTGAGAAAGTATCCATTTGGGCTTCCCAAACGCTGTAATCACTTATCGTTCCGTGAACAAACACAACAGGTTCCCCTTCGCCGATATCGAGGTAACTGATTTTGTAACCATCAAGTTCCAGCGTTTTTAATTCTCTTTCGGATTTTTTGAGCGTGTTCATAGCTTCGGTATTTTGTTTATTCTTACAACTAAAATTAGTGACAAGCAGGAAAATTACGGAGGTAAAAAATTTACAATTTTTCATATCGCCGGTTACTATTTGACAATATTACGCTCCTATGATTTCTTACCACACATGGAAACCTTCAATTTACGATTCCGATGCTTTTGGCACGTTTTAACTTCCTTATGGTGTCCAAGGTGAATGGTGTTCGTGAACTATTTTCCATCCATTGTTTGTCCTCACGAATAATAATGTCGTTTGTTCATTAACTACAACTAGATCATCTCCAAATTTTAAATGAAAATCAGACTGAAAAGTCATATTAGCTACATCACCATAAACGGCGACTTTGAAATCTTCTGTATCGAACTTTACTACTTCGGTTATAGCACCAAAAGCACTTCGTTCGTAAGATTCATTTGCCTCACCATCATTTACTGCTTCTCCATTTTTATATTCTAGGTTTTGTTCCAAAAGCTGAAACAAATTCTACTACCCACCATTTTTAAAGGAAATTTTGGAGTTAGTTGAATTTTGACTTGGAAATCAAAGTGGGAAGTACATCAAATCTGTTCCGAAATACCCTTGTAAAATAAGTCGGACTATTAAAACCTGAATCATAGGCAACTTCTGAAACTGTCTTATCTCTTTTTTTTAAGGCTCTGACCGCATGTATCAAACGTAGTTCAGATAGTAATTTATTAGGGGGCATTCCAAATAAAGAGGATATTTTTCGATAGGCTTGGGTCTTGCTAAGACCTAGCTGACTGCCGAGCGTATCACTGTTAAAAGCTGAATTATTCAGGTTTTTTAGTAGTACTTTATCCAATTTTTCGATTTCGATATATGAACTTTGATCAAAAACGGTAATTCCAGTTGTATCTATTTTGGAAATATCCTTGCTTCTGAAAGCGGAGATTTTCGTATCCAAATCCATGGATATTCCTAATTGGAAACCAAGTCTGGACATGACCTCTACTTTCGTTTTGGTTTCTTCGAACAAATCCGTGCTATGCTCGTCAACTGGTTTCCCGGTGGACAAGGCTATACTGAATATCATTTTTCCCTTTAAAGTTTCAAAGTACTTGGCTATTTCAATGGAACAAGCTACGGCATCAGAGGCATCGACAAAAGAAGCCATGAACCTTTCGCTAGGAACCTTGACAACATTTCCCTGGTAATTCTTAATGGAATCTGAAATCTTGGTTGCCATCAATGCTTTGATTTCCATTAATTCCAAAAAATCTACCAACATAATTGTCCGAAAGCCGCTATCGATTTCTCCTGATAAGGTCAACGCCAAATCCTGTTCGTTTTGACTACCCTCGCCCATATAAGGAATAAATTCATTCTGATGAGATACCTCGATGACGTTACATGCCCCAACACCATGAGCCTCTTTATGACTTTCGACACATGCCTCTTTATTTGGGCTCTCCATTAAACAAAAGGCTGTTTTATGATGAAGATTCAGATAATACCTCTTGTATATCAAGCCATGTTTATTTTGAACTGCCACATCCCTCAAATGTGCTCTATACATATCTTCTTCTGTAATTGCGTCCGAATCGATTTTATGAAAGTCCATGTATAATGGCATACTTAATAAATTTTAGAAAAATTCATTTTAAATAATAGTAAGCTGGTAACCACTAATATACGACTTTTGTAAAGTATTTTTGTAACTGTTTGTCCGTCTCTTTCAATATTTAATTGCCTTTCATTTTACGTATTATTTTCTTTGGGACTTATTATGGATACTATCGTAATTAATTTTCATTGAGCAGCGCATATCTATGCTCTTCCCAGAATTTCCCGTTCTTAAAAATCGCTTTTTTTGAGATACCTTCTTTTAGAAAACCATTCTTTTCTAAAACACGCATTGAACCCACATTGTACTCAAAAACCCCTGCAAAGATTCGGATAAGTTTCAATTCTTCAAAAGCATATCTGGTGATCA
>NZ_JBGTHY010000423.1:0-7337 GCF_041745955.1 Pricia sp. | reverse complement strand
AAAATTTGGCTACCGACTTGCCATCGATAAGGTCAAGTTCAGCGTGCGTACGGAATACCAGATTCGAATAGCCTTTTCGCTTTAGGTTTTCAAGGATGGCACTACCTACTAGACCGCGATGACCGGCAACATAGATTTTTGAATTCTTTTCCATAGTTATTCTGTGATGGCTTGGGGGCAGGATTACGTCTCCTTAAGACTAGCACTATCTATTAAGACAACCTCAAATCAATGATTATTCGTAATAATTCAGGGTAGGATAGCCACCTTCTTGAAGATGTTGTTCCTTTTTCATAAGTTTAAAGTCACTGGCCACCATTTCCTTGACCAATTCTTGAAGGGAATACTTAGGAGTCCAGCCCAATTTTGTGTTCGCTTTGGTCGCGTCACCTATCAACAGATCCACTTCGGTAGGGCGGAAATATTTGGGGTCGACGGCAAGCACCTCTTTACCGATTTCCAATTGAATATCGGGGTCGGCACATGATGCCACATGGGCTTTTTCGTTTTCGCCGCTTCCGGTGAATTCCAAAGCTATACCCAATTCACCGAAGGCCATTTTTACAAATTCACGAACGGCAGTGGTCTTACCGGTGGCAATGACCCAGTCTTCGGCCTCGTCCGCCTGAAGAATCATCCACATCATCCGCACATAGTCTTTGGCATGCCCCCAATCTCTCTTAGCGTCAAGATTGCCCAGATAGAGCTTATCCTGTAGACCGAGGGCAATCCGGCATGCCGCCCTGGTAATTTTACGGGTTACGAAAGTTTCGCCGCGTATCGGCGATTCGTGGTTGAACAATATACCGTTGCAAGCGAACATATTATACGCTTCCCTATAGTTTACGGTAATCCAGTACGCATACATTTTGGCCACTGCATACGGACTACGCGGATAAAAAGGCGTCGTTTCCGATTGGGGAACCTCTTGTACCTTTCCGTAAAGTTCAGATGTCGATGCTTGATAGATCCGGGTCTTTTTTTCCAATCCCAAAAGCCGAACGGCATCCAAAATACGCAATGTGCCAAGACCGTCCGCATTTCCCGTATACTCCGGAATCTCGAACGATACCCCGACATGGCTCATGGCCGCTAGGTTATAAATCTCATCGGGTTCTATCTCTTTAATAAGGCGGATAAGATTGGTGCTATCGGTCATATCGCCATAATGGAGAATAAAATTTCGGTTGGCTACATGCGGGTCTTGATAGAGATGGTCGATTCGGTCGGTATTGAACAGCGAGGCACGTCGTTTAAGACCGTGCACCCGATATCCCTTTTTCAACAAAAATTCGCTTAGGTAAGCTCCATCTTGACCTGTAACGCCTGTAATAAGTGCTACTTTCATTTGAGGACGATTTGATTTTACTTTATTTCAAAGACCAAAAATAACCTATTCCAAGCCGTATCTAAAGCTCAATGACTACTAAATATTAACTGTGAATTCAACAATTACCATCCTCAGAAAATAAATACGTTGTAATTATAATATGTCCACAATTCCGAGCCCTAATTTTGAAATCCGCAGTTAAAGCGAACCCTGACTTTAACCATAGCATGACAAACCTATAATCTAAACCACGTTTCAAAAAAGTTATTCCAAAGAATAACCGTTAACAAAGTATTGGATATAGCCCGGTAATTGTGTCCCCAAATAATAGGGTAAATTCATCAGCAAGAATGCAGTTCCATCTCTAGTAGTGGCTTTTTCTATTTTAAAGTGCCCGGCGTATATTCTAATGGCATACGGATGTTCGACCCTATCCATAAACTCATGAAGTGATTTCAACGTTCCTTTCGCACCAGACTTTATCTCGATGGGAATAATCTTATCCCCATACGGATATACCAAATCCACCTCAGCGGAGGATTGCCTTTTCTCACGGATCCAAAAATGGGGCTTTATGTTTGCAATCGTATTTAACGAAATGACCTCTTGGGTAATCAAGTGTGGTATGATGGCCCCTTTAAAAGCATCGCTTAAATCTTCCATTCCCAAGAGCCGGGCCTGTATATCCAATGTGTAATTTACAAGACCTGTATCCAAAAACTGTAACCTAGGTGATTTTCTGATGTTTGGTTTTAAAGGTGGTTCAATATCGGTGGTAGGGTATATCAGTTGTATAATTTTAGCCGCATCAAGTTGGCGCATCGCTTCACCGACCTCCCTGGACTTATAATTTGAATTCCCGAAATTCTGAAATTTGATTCGTTGATCTATGTATAGGGGAGCAGTGTCAATAATGTGTTTAATTATCCTCCTTTCATTGGCCCCAGTAGCATACTTTTCCACATCGTTTTTATAGGTGCCCCAAATACTCTCATACATTTTGGGCAGTTCTGCCAAGTTATTATTTTCAATATCGGTTCTAACAATTTCGGGCATCCCTCCGATAATGGCATATCGATGGAATAGATCCAACAACGTCTTATGGGCCAACTCCTTTATGGGGATCGCGGTTAGCCTTTCTAAGGCAGCGGTATGCTGCAGGGCATCGAGATATTCGTGAAAATTTAAAGGATGGAGATATAAAAATTCGATACGTCCTACCGGGAAACTTTTTACATCCTTCATGGCAAATTCCAATAATGAGCCTGCTGCAATAACATTAAGACCGCGAACTTCCTCATAAAAGTATCGCAAGGATTGGATCGCACTGGGCAATTCCTGTATTTCGTCTATAAAAAGTAAGGTAGTCCCTTCATCTTTCGGACGAATGTTGTTGGACAGAAACAGTGCCTCCACTATTTTCCTGACATCATCGTAGGTCTCAAAGATCGCTTTATCCGATGATTTTTCGAGGTTCAGATAGATATAATGTCTATAGCCTTCTGCAAAATCATTTACCAATGTGGTTTTACCGACCTGTCTTGCGCCTCTTAATATTAAGGGTTTTCTGTTTTTACGGACTCTCCATTCCTTCAAATAGGAAAGCGCATGTCTCTTAAAATTCATTTTATTCGTAGATTTGTAACAAAGTAAGGGTAAATTTATGGTTTACTTGTAACAAAGTAAGGGTAAATTTCTAACTTAACCGTAACAAAGTAAGGGTAAAATTGGGAATATGTGGATTGTGATTCATTTTATACTTCCATTTTACATCTTAAAAAGGGCTTTCTGGGCCGGCACCTGATCGTTGACTTAGAAGACGAGCTGTTAAAACCTAAAAGCCCTTTCCATTATTTCCTGTTCCTTTTTTGGTATCCCAATTTGGCCCGCAATGGATTTCCAATTTTTGACAACCGCTAAAACTTCATCCAAAATAGTCTCCATTTCATCATCCCCCAAGCGAAAATATTCCCCTACGCTTTTCGCCAGATCAAAATCCAACGCATTATCGTACATATCAATGTTAAGCGAGAGACCGTCTTTCTCGATTGAAGGATTCAGGTCATAGGCCGGAGACAAAATCCATCCTTTTTGGGTCAATATAAAACCATGATTTCTTAAATGATCATCGGTGTTGGAGATGGCAATATTAAACACGATCCTACGCCATAATTGGTGTAGGTTGCTATTGACATTTGCGCCATGGTTTTCTATGAATTCGACTATTTCCAAACAACTGGCGGCTTTATCCCGAATACTATCTTCGCTATTGCCGGTCATGGTCATGGCAGAAGCAAAATGAATACGTGTTCCGTTTTGTCGATCGAAGCGTTGGGTCAGAAAGGTGTGTGCCATGGCAATTATAATAGATCAAGGTCTTGAAGTTTTCTGCCGAACTCATCATCTACCCCGAGTTTTAGGAAATCATCTTGAAGGTTGAACACCCGAAAGACGTTGAAATATAATCCTAAGGCGACCGATGGATCACCTTTTTCTATACGATAGAGGGTAGCCCTATGGATACCGGCACGCTCCGAAACCTGCTCCATAGTTAGCTTCCGCCGCTTGCGGGCCAACCGTACATTTTCTCCTAATTGTTCAAAAGTTTTGCGATATTTTGGAAGAACTATCGCTTTTTTGGAATTCATGGTGTTGTTTATTTGCATCAAAAATAATAATTTTGTAATTAATAAGCGACATTTATTATAATATTACGAACTTTCCGGATATCAATTTGATGTTGCGTAATGTTTAAAAGCTTTCCATTTCCCTTTTTAAATCGTATTTTTCAGTAAAAGGATTATGCTCCGACCTATGGCAAAAAACCTATTCAACGAATTCGATCCGGTCTCCGCAAAAGCTTGGAAGCAGAAAATTCAATACGAGCTTAAGGGGAAGGACTATAACGAGCATTTGGTATGGGAGTCTCCCGATGGTATCAAGACCAAGCCTTTTTACCATGCCGAGGACTTGGAGAACATTGATCTACGCCCCTCGGAAAAGCTTTCATGGCATATCGCCCAAGAAATCTTTGTCGCCGATGCCGCAAAAGCCAATGGAAAAGCGCAGGATGTATTGCTACGTGGCGCGGAAAGCTTGATTTTTACGGTTCCTTCCGAATTGGTAGACCTCGAAATTTTACTTAAAGGCATCGATTTGGACGCGGTTCCGCTACATTTCAACTTCCGGTTTTTATCCGCCGATCAAGTAAAAAAGGCAATATCGTTTGCGGGAAAATCAACGGGTAACATCCATCTTCATATCGATAGTATCGGAAAGCTGGCGAAATCAGGGAATTGGTTTTTTGACAAGGATAAAGATTTTGAAATATTAGCGAATATTTTAGCCGTGGCCCAACAAAACGGAACAACGAATGTACTTGGCATCGACACATCCCTATACCAAAATGCCGGGGCGAACAGCGTACAACAATTGGCATACGCGCTTGCCCATGCCAACGAATACCTGAACCGCTTCGATCCGGAATCCATAGGAGAAGTTACTTTCAAGATAGCGGTCGGCGGTACCTATTTTTTTGAAATCGCCAAGATCAGGGCCTTGCGCAAATTATGGGAAGCCTTGGCAGCGGAATATCAAGTGTCAGCCAAATGTCATATTCTAGCCATCCCATCAAAACGCAATAAGACCTTGTACGGTTACAACGTGAACTTGCTGCGCAGCACCTCCGAATGTATGTCCGCCATTTTGGGCGGGGCCGATACCGTTTGCAACCTTCCTTACGATTCGATGTATCATAAAGACAACGAATTTGCGGAACGGATCGCTAGAAACCAACTGGTCATCTTAAAGGAAGAGAGCTATTTTGACGCTATCGATAATCCGGCCGACGGGGCGTACTACATTGAATCCCTGACGCAACAATTCGCGGAAAAAGCCTTGGTACTTTTTAAGGATATCGAAGCGAACGGAGGTTTTTTAAAACAATTGAAAGACCATACCATCCAAAGAAAAATAAAGGAGGGTGCCAACAAAGAACAGCTGCGTTTTGATGCTGGGGAGGAAATTTTAGTGGGTACCAACGCCTATCAGAATACAAAGGATAATATGAAGGATACTTTAGAACTTTATCCTTTTGTCAAAACGAAACAGCGGAAAACGCTGATCGAGCCTATTATCGAAAGGCGGTTGGCAGAGGAGGTGGAGAAAGAACGGTTGAAGGTGGAAGGATGGAGTCGGCAGTCAACCCCGAAATTTTGAGAGTAGTCAGTGTTACATAACCAGTGATGCTTTATGTAAATCAACCTCTAAACATTAAACAAACAAGAAAATCATTAAATTTGAGTAAAAGTAAAGAATATGAATTTACAGACAATATCGATAGACTTTCCAAATGATATTCTTTTGGCGCTCAACGAGACGGAGAAAGAGCTTAAAGAACGTATCAAGCTGACATTGGCAATACAGCTATACAAATCTAAAAAGCTAACGATCGGAAAAGCCGGTCAACTTGCCGGACTATCACGGTTTGAATTTGAAAAACAGCTTTCAAAAAATAAAATTTCCATCTCAAATTTGACCAAACAAGATGTTTTAAATGATATTGATAAATTGAAATAATGAAAAACGGACTTGTTATTGCCGATGCAGGACCAATCTTTTCTCTAGCGATTCTCGATAAATTAGAAATTTTGGACCAGCTATTTGACGAGATTAAAATACCAAATGCAGTTTGGAATGAAATTACCTTAATAAAGACAACCGAATTTTATGATACTATTGAAAAATACTTCCAAACAAAGGTCAACAATATCAAGGGGTTTAATGAACTTACTTTTGTTATGGATTATGGCGAATCCGAATCGGTTATCCTGTACAAGGAACTCAACGCGGATTTTTTACTGATCGATGATAAGAAAGCCAGAGATATCGCCGAAAACCTTGATGTAAGATGCATCGGGACATTGGGAATTCTATCCTCTGCGAAAAGCAAGGGAATTATTAAAGAGCTAAGACCGCTGTTCAAAACCCTATTGGACAATAATAGATATTACTCCTTGAAATTGATAAACACCGTCCTTGAAAGAAACCACGAAACTAGGATACACAAAGCATAACAACGTATCCTATGAAATAAGGAGAGTCTGTGCTAGGCCCATTGGCTTGGGCTTGTTTGCGGGGTCGCCAAATCTTTTGATTTGGCAACTCAGAAAAAAGATAGTCACAAAATGCAAAAGATCCGGCTTGTGCTTGGCGCATTGGCCATTGCCTATCGACCTACCCTACTTTTCATATACGAACACGTTAAATGCAAAGAAAAAATATACAACATATCAAATTGCCGAAAATTGTAAATCCGGAATCCGGGATCTGGAATTTCAGGCACCTCAACTTCGCGGCCGGCATCCCTCCCTACCTCCGAGGCCCATACGACACCATGTACGTACAGCGGCCATGGACAATTCGGCAATACGCAGGGTTTTCGACCGCCGAAGAAAGCAACGCCTTTTATCGACGGAACCTGAAAGGGGGGCAAAAGGGACTTTCCATCGCCTTTGATCTTCCTACCCATCGCGGATACGACAGCGACCACGAACGGGTTGCCGGTGATGTGGGCAAGGCCGGGGTGGCCATCGATACCGTGGAGGATATGAAAATGCTCTTCGATGGTATTCCTTTGGATGAAATGTCCGTTTCCATGACCATGAACGGAGCGGTACTGCCGATTATGGCCTTCTTTATCGTGGCCGCGGAAGAACAGGGCGTTCCCATGGAAAAACTGACTGGCACCATCCAGAACGATATCCTGAAGGAATTTATGGTGCGGAACACCTACATCTACCCCCCTGCCCCGTCGATGGAGATCGTTTCCGATATTTTCGAATTTTCCAGCAAATACATGCCCAAGTTCAACAGCATCAGCATTTCGGGATATCATATGCACGAAGCGGGCGCCACGGCCGAACTGGAATTGGCGTATACGCTGGCTGATGGATTGGAATACATACGAACAGGATTAAAGGCGGGATTGAATATCGATAATTTCGCC
>NZ_JBGTHY010000422.1:0-5435 GCF_041745955.1 Pricia sp. | reverse complement strand
GTTTTCTAATCTCTAACAATTGGTTGGGATCGAGCCCGGTAGTAGGCTCGTCGAGGATCAAAACATCAGGGTCGTGCAAAAGCGCCGCCGCTAATCCTACGCGTTGGCGATAGCCTTTGGAGAGTTGTCCTATTTTTTTATGGACTTCAGGGGCAAGTCCCGTTTGCTCGATGACTTCGGCAATCCGGCTTTTATCTGTTTTATAGACTTCGGCGTTGAAGGCCAAATATTCCTTGACGTACATATCCAAATACAGGGGATTGTGCTCGGGCAGATATCCGATACTTTTTTGAACGTTCTTTTTTTCAGTGACCACATCGAAAGAATTGACGTGGGCATCGCCCTCATCCGCATGATGATAGGTGGTCAAAATTTTCATCATAGTGGACTTGCCCGCGCCATTAGGGCCTAAAAAGCCAACGATTTCGCCTTTTTTTAATTCAAAGGAAATACTGTGAAGTACTTTTTGGCTGCCGAAGGATTTTGTGATGTTTTTGACGATTATGGACATATTTAGTCTCTTAGGGTTCAATTCCCCAATGCTTGCTCTTGCATCTTATTTTTCATTTTTTTTGAATTTGGAATTCTTACCTCGGATGCCTGCATCGAGGTTAGTTCAACGTTTATCCGGTAGTAAAGGGAATTTAGCTTTAAAATCACAGCCCATCTTACGTCGGGCTTCTCTTTTGAAACGGCAAAAAGATAAGGATTTTTCGAAATCAGTTCGATGGTATGTTCTAACTCCGTTGCAAAGCGGTTCAATTCTTTTTCAGTCCATCTTTTTTCGAAATGGTCGACTATTTCCGCGAGATCAAAAAGAGCATGCTCTGTCCATCTAATTTTATAACCACTTCCCATACAATTTTCGTGCCTCGGAATGTGGTTTTAATTTTCCTGCGTTGGCATCGGTTAATCCCTTTTCAATGGATTCTTTTTCGGCAGTCGAAATTTCGTGCCACCAATCAGTCTCCTCCGTTTTACGCAATTGAATGATTTTTTCGATAATCGAAAGGTCATCTAAAGTGGACAGCCATTGTATCAGCTCGATTTTTTTATGTTGGAGAGTATCTCCCATAGTTCAAAGCTAAAACATTTCTATCAAACAATTATCAGCTTTGTAAATCAAAAAAAAATGTTCCAAACAATTTGATTTTCAAATATAAGTATTATTTTAGCCAAAGTTTAAGTGTACCATGTCGAAACAATATTTCTATAACGGTTTCTATTTTTACTTTTTTTTTAAAAAAGAAGCGGGACTGTTGTGATATATTTGAACATATAAACAAATGAAGTCCCGCCGAAAGCGGTACTTTTTTTTGAACGTTATCCAAATAACGAATGCGAAAGTAAATTTTGGATTTCCAATACACGCTAAAAAATTGACCCTCTATTATCAGGAAGGGTACTAGCGGCAAGAAAATGAAACAGAGAATAGCCATACAAGGAATAAGAGGCTCCAACCACCATCAAGTGGCGCGGGAGTATTTCGGCGACGATACCGATTTGGTCGAGAGTATGTCTTTCGACTTCTTGGTCGACCGATTGTTGGACAAGACGGCCGACATCGGCATAATGGCCATTGAAAACTCGATTGCGGGTTCCATCATTCCCAATTATGCCTTGGTGTATCACAATGACCTACATATTATCGGAGAACATTATTTGAACATCGACCATAACCTGATGGTACTGAAGGGTCAAAAAATCGGCGATATCGAAGAAGTCCGTTCGCATCCTATGGCCCTGTTGCAGTGCAAGGAGTTTTTCAGGGATTATCCCCATATAAAAATGGTAGAGGATGTCGATACCGCCGAAACCGCAAAGCGCATCCAAGAGCAGCAATTGAAGCATATCGCCGCCATTGCGCCCGAGGTAGCCGCCAATCTTTACGATTTGGACATCGTAGCGGAACGGATTCAGACCATCAAAAACAACGCGACCCGTTTTATCATTGTAAGCACAAAAAACAAGGTAGTTCCCAAGGATGAAATCAACAAGGCTTCCGTGCGTTTCGTGACCGACCATAAACGCGGTAGTTTGGCCACCATACTCAATGTAATGAGCGATTGCAATCTGAATTTGACCAAGATACAGTCGTTGCCCATTATTGAAACGCCTTGGAAATATGCCTTTTTCGTCGATGTAACTTTCGGGGGAAGTGAACATTTCGAGAAGGCAAAAGCATTGTTGGGCATCATGTCGGAAGATTTTAAGGTTTTGGGCGAATTTAAAAATGCAAGGCTATGACGGGTTCCAAAATAAGAACGGCGGATAGGTTACAGACCGTAGAGGAGTACTATTTTTCCAAAAAGTTACGGGAAGTCCGCGGGCTAATGGCAGAAGGTAGGCCGATTATCAACATGGGCATCGGTAGTCCTGATCTGGCCCCTTCGAAAGCGATCGTGGAAAGTATTCAGAAGGCAGTACTAGATGCCGGTGCCCATCAGTATCAAAGCTATCAGGGCCTTCCCGAACTGCGGCAAGCCATTTCCGGATTCTATAAGGATAAATTCGGTGTCGACGCCAATCCGACAAACGAAATACTCCCACTTATGGGTTCTAAGGAAGGAATAATGCATATTAGCCTGGCCTTTCTAAATCCTGGGGATGAAGTGCTGATTCCTAATCCGGGTTATCCTACCTACACATCGGTCACGAATTTGGTGGGTGCGGTGCCCAATTATTATGACTTATACCAAGAAAACGGATGGTTTCCCGATTTGGAAGTTATCCAGCAACAAAATATATCCAAAGTAAAGCTCATGTGGGTCAGCTATCCACATATGCCGACCGGTGCTACAGCCGATGCCAAACAGTTTGAAACTTTGGTAGCCTTTGCCAAAAAGAACGGTATTTTACTGGTCAACGATAATCCATATAGCTTTGTGCTGAACGAAACGCCCACCAGTATTTTAGCCGTGGATGGTGCAAAAGAGGTCTCCTTGGAACTGAATTCCCTAAGCAAGACCTTCAATATGGCCGGATGGCGGGTCGGTATGGTACTCGGCAATGCCGAACATATCGACGCCGTGCTGAAAGTGAAAAGTAATATGGATTCGGGCATGTTCTACGGCATTCAAAAAGGGGCGATCACCGCGTTACAAAGTCTACAGGATTGGTTCGATGGATTGAATAAAGTATATAAGAATAGAAGGGATCTGATGTTCGAACTGGCCGATAAATTGCAATGCACCTACGATAAAAGCGCCGTCGGCATGTTCGTTTGGGCCAAGCTGCCCGAAGGAAGCAAATCTGCCGAAGCATTCATCGATGAAATATTGTACGACAAAAATATCTTTATCACGCCCGGTACCATATTCGGAAGCAATGGCGAAGGCTATATCCGGTTTTCGCTTTGTGTTACGGAGGATAACATTCGGGAGGCGATCGGGAGGTTTTGATCAAGTTATGAGTGCGAAGTTGTGCTCGAGCATCGTGCACCGAGCCTCTAACAAAAAATACTGAACCATAAACCATAAACATCCCAAAAAAATGAACGTTTTCATCATCGGTATCGGTCTTATTGGAGGTTCTTTCGCAAAGGACATCAAACGCCTACGCCCGGAATCCAAGATTTATGGAATAGATACCAATCCGGCTCATGAAGAGGAAGCCTTGTCCTTGGGCATTATCGATACAAAATCGAACTATGGCGAACTCGGTATCGCCGATATGGTAATTGTTATGGTTCCGGTGGATGCCATGGTCATGGAGCTTCCCAAAATATTGGATGCCGTGAACGATAATTGTGTGGTATTTGATGGCGGATCGACCAAAAGCCTAGTCTGCAAAACGGTGGCGGACCATCCTAAAAGAAGAAACTATTTGTCGGCGCATCCCATTGCGGGGACAGAGTTTTCAGGACCATCCGCAGCCATCGAAAATTTATACGCGGGTAAGACCAACATCATCTGTGAAGTCGAAAAAACAGCTTTTAAACTACAGGAAAAGGCGTTGGAGCTCTTTCATGAAATGGGCATGCGTATCTGTTATATGAACCCCGAAGCGCACGACAAACATATTGCCTATGTTTCGCATTTGTCACATATCAGCTCTTTTATGTTGGGAAAGACCGTTATCGAGAAAGAAAAGAACGAACGAGATATTTTTGACATGGCGGGCAGTGGTTTCGAGAGCACCGTACGCTTGGCCAAAAGCTCCCCCGCCATGTGGACGCCCATTTTTAAACACAATAAGGACAATGTTTTGGATACATTAACCGAGTACATCCAAAACTTGCAGGAATTCAAACAATTGCTAGAAAATGACGATTATGAGGGTATTTACAGAGAAATGAACGACACCAACCGGATCAGGGAAATTTTGAAAGGGATACCTTTGAATAAGTGAAGTTCGACTTCGTATGACCGAGGCACGAGCGATCCTTGTTGGCCCGACCCTTGTAAGAGGTCTGATTCGAAAGTCTACAATAAATTTATGAAAATTAAATAGTAAAGTAAATGGAAAACACAAAACAAATGAGGTCATGGTTAGACGATATGAACCTAGACCATCCACTAGTAATCGCAGGACCCTGCAGTGCGGAGACCGAAGAACAGGTAATGGGCATTGCCAATAGCCTGAAAGATACCGATGTCAATTACTACCGCGCAGGTATCTGGAAACCCCGTACCCGCCCTGGAAATTTTGAGGGCGTTGGTGCCTTGGGCCTAAAATGGCTACAAAAGGTGAAAAAGGAAACCGGAATGAAGACCGCGACCGAGGTCGCCAACCGCGCCCATGTGGAACTGGCGTTGGAACATGATATAGACCTCCTATGGATCGGGGCAAGATCCACTGTGAGTCCGTTTATCGTTCAGGAAATTGCGGACGCCTTAGAAGGTACGGACAAGGTGGTATTGGTCAAAAACCCCGTAAATCCGGATCTTTCTTTGTGGTTGGGGGCTGTTGAACGTTTGCACACCGCGAATATCAAAAAGTTAGGGGTTATCCATAGGGGGTTTTCGACCTACGAGAAATCCAAGTACCGCAATATTCCCGAATGGCAATTGGCCATCGATCTACAGACCCGTTTTCCCGATCTGCCCATTATCAACGACCCGTCGCATATTACAGGAAAACGCGATATGATCTTCGATGTTTCCCAAACGGCTTTGGACCTGAATTTCGATGGGCTAATGATAGAAACCCATCACGATCCCGACAATGCCTGGAGCGATGCCGCCCAACAGGTGACTCCCGATCGTTTACAACAGATTATGCGTGACCTGCGCATTCGAAAAGAAAGCTCTCCAGAAGCGGAATACAACACCAAATTGAGTAATCTGCGTGCCCAGATCGATGTGTTGGACAACCAGATTATCGAAACCATGGGGAAACGCATGAAGATTTCCGACGGTATCGGAGCCTTGAAAAAGACAAGAAACGTAGCCGTCTTACAATCCACCCGATGGAACGAGATTTTGGGCGCAATG
>NZ_JBGTHY010000421.1:0-4487 GCF_041745955.1 Pricia sp. | reverse complement strand
CTGTATTTATTTTTGATCGGCTTGCTATGTGTTGCCTGTTCCGAACTAATTCCGTGGCAGGATGAAAACGGAGACCTATGTGCCAATACATGCAGTGAAAAAGAGATTATCATAGGGTGCGACGACCGGCTCGTAAGGCCGGATGAAATCGACAGCACGACCGAAGAGCCTTGGAGCTTTATCGGAAAACTGCATCCCATTGGCTGCTCCGGAACCTTGATTGCCGACCGCTTTGTACTTACGGCCGCCCACTGCCTAGATAGTTTGGGGGGTAGGCAACTGGGCTTTGCACTTGCACAAAAAGCGGAAGCTGTAAGCCAAAGGCCTTTTGGAACCCATGGCGTACGGCGCATATTCTTGCCGGTAGCTTTCGACGGCAGTGATGACGAAACGGACCGTGCGTACGATTTGGCCATAGTTGAACTATGGGAGCCTATCGAAGGGGCCGTACCTGCCAAATGGGGCCATGTAGACTGGAATATTCTACGGTCCAAACCCGTGTTTACCGCAGGCTATCCCGGAACACAACCGGACAATGGGGTTTGGGGGAGGCCTTGGATCACCGATGGCACCTACTACTCCGAGCAACCCTTCGGCTGGATCGATGGTGGGGAATCAGGACTTCTATATACCGACATGGACGGCACCGGAGGCCAAAGTGGATCGCCGGCCTACTCGCTGCTTACCCCCTCGCAACACGATGGTTCGGGAATCATCAGAAAAGTGCACGGGGTATTTATCGGCAGTCCCGTAACGGCCTGTCAAATCGATCAGAATTGGGTAACGAGGTTGACTCCCGAAATCGTCGACCATATCGAAAATACAATGAGCCCCAAGACCTTCGATTCCTTTTGGCAAGTTGTTGAACTGGCGCAGACTCCCACCACCGGCCCCAACGAAAACTGGCCTTGATCTGAACATGCGTTCATTTCCTTTTTTGAGGTGAATAAAAGGGCTTCCCCTTAAAATAAAAAACACTAAAAACTACGCTTACAACGAAATTGAAACTATTAACAATTTTAAATTTTAAGATCATGAAAACAAAAATGAAGATTATGCGGAGATTTTTAAGTGTCCTTTTTATCGCAAGCCTTGTATTGGCCTGCTCAAAGGACGGAGACATTGGGCCCATCGGTCCTGAAGGCACACAAGGCGAACAAGGGCCCAAGGGCGATAAAGGCGACCCTGGCCAAGACGGTACCGCGGCCAATCAAGGCGCACAGGGAGAACAAGGGCCGACAGGGCCTAAGGGCGACCCTGGTGAAGATGGTGCCGCGGCCAATCAAGGCGAGCTGGGTGAAAAGGGCGAGCAGGGTGAGCAAGGAGAACAAGGCTCTCAAGGCGAACAAGGGCCGAAAGGCGATCAAGGCCCTAAGGGCAATACCGGGACCGCCAATGTTATCTACTCGGATTGGATCGACACCGAATTCCCGAACAACATCACGGTCCCCGGTGCGGGTTTCGATATCGATGCCCCTGACCTGATCAAGGACATCATGGATAAAGGGACGATTATGGTATTCGCTAGAAACCTGACCATATTTGGGTTCGATTATTTTGCTCTACCTTTTATAACGGGCGAAAACCAACATAACTTCAGGATAGAAAAGGAAAAAGTCCTGCGTATTACAGTGGCAACGCTTTCCGGAGATCAAGATACACAGGTCGGGAATCCGTTCTTCGAGGATTATCGCTATGTCATTATTCCAGGGGGGCAGCCTGCAACTACCAAGAAAGCGGAAGCTTTGGATTATACCACAATGTCGTATGAAGAGCTGACGCAGTATTTTGATATTCCGCAGTAATAACTTAAACAAAGCAATCCTTCATTACAATTTCAATGTAGGGTTGCTTCCCCTTTTTAACTATCTCGAACAGCATCCTTCCCCTAGCATAGGGTGCAAAGGTTGCCCCTTATCCAATCTTAAAATATAATAGTTATGGATTCTCCAAATGTAAATTGGTCCGCTTTGAAAAAGCAAGGTATTCCAGGATTTAAAGGAAGCAAATCCTTTATTTACCCGGGCAAAAAACATCCGTATTACAAGTATTCAAAAAGTCTTAAGCAAATCGGAAAGCATGGTATTCCAGCCAAAAAATACCAAGCGGAAATAGATAAAATATGGACCTGTGGTTTCAATCCGTATTGGATCGATGCCTTTGATGTAAAGGGCAAGACGTACTTCAACGTCATTTTTCGCCCCAGTAGCGGAGCTGCTTGGAAAACCCGGCACGGAATGAGCGGCAATGGCTATCAGAAGCGATTTGATACATTCAAGGAAGCGGGCTACCGCTTGACCCTGGTCGATAGTTGTATCAGCCAGGGAAAGGTACGGTATGCCGCTATCTGGATTAAATCACCGGGACCTTCCATCCACGCCTATCACGATGCCCCGGAAAATTGGCATAGAGATAAATTTAAGGAATTGACCAAGAAGGGCTGGGTTCCGGTCAATGTATCGTGTGTTTCGATTGGGGGCGAAAGAAAAATTACGGCACTTTATGAAAAGAAAAACGTCGGGGGATTCAAATTAAAAAGCCGTATGTCTTTGGGCCAATATCAAAATCTCTTCGATCAATACAAAGAAAAAGGATTTGAATTGGTCTATATCAACGGCAATATCCACAACAACAAACCTACGTTGAGCGGTATTTGGTACAAGAACCCTCCGTTCACTGCTTATGTTGCCAAACACAATATGACCAGTGCCGAATACCAGAATGAATATATAAAGAAGAAAGCTGGTGGTTGGTCAACCCGATGCGTAACGGGGTATGAAGACAGTGGATCGAAGTTCGGGGCCATATGGACGAAATGAACAAAACAGTTCTGAGCACCAGCGGTACAAAGCCGAGTCTCACAACTAAAACGCAGGGTTTAGCGTGTATAAATATGTTCTATGAAGAGGTAGTACAGCCTTTTAATATCCCAGAATAGGGTTTACTTTCGTCTCGATTTAACTGTGAAGGCTTCCTGAAACCAAGGAAGCCTTTTTTTGTTGAACGAAAAATGCCACCAACGAATTGTATCCGACTATACCTTGAACAACTTTTCAGAGTTGATTAGAATCCATCCAAATAAATAGGAAACCTGCGTAAAGTTTGTTAAACAGGCGGCTTTAAAGTAATTTTGTAAACCTTCAAAAAACCGGGCGCTTCTTGGATTACTATTTGAACCAACCTAATTAGTATTGGGAGAAACGGGTGAAAGATTAACTAAGCAAGGGTTCCTTAACTCCAAAATAATACAATGAGCGGATTGATACAATCTTCGATAGCCCGAAAAGTGGTCATGGCCCTGTCGGGTCTTTTTTTGGTCTTTTTTTTGGCGCAGCACTTTACGATTAATGTTACTTCGGTTATAGCTCCCGATACCTTTAACGAGTGGTCGCATTTTATGGGGTACAACGGGCTGGTGCAGTTTATTCTGCAACCGATCTTGATAGCTGGGGTCATTGTGCACTTTGTAATGGGAATCGTGCTGGAAATTCAGAACAACAGGGCAAGGGCGATCAAATATAAAAAGTACAGCGGCGGGGCCAACGCCTCGTGGATGTCACGGAACATGATCATTACCGGACTCGTAATCTTGGCCTTTCTCGGATTGCACTTTTATGATTTTTGGATCCATGAAATGGATTACAAGTACATTTCTGCAAACCCCGAAGATCCGACCCGGTATTTAGAGGAGACCGTACATAAGTTCGAACCGCTATGGCGAACCGCGCTATATGTGATTGCGTTCGTGCTTTTGGCCTTACATCTGTGGCACGGCTTTGCATCCTCTTTTCAAAGTATGGGCGTGAACAACAAATACACTCCCGCCATACAGACCTTTACCAAAATATATGCGATAGCAATCCCCGTGGGATTCATCTTTATTGCGCTCTATCATCATTTTAACCCAATAACACAGTAGATTATGGGCATATTGGATTCTAAAGTTCCATCAGGGCCATTGTCCGATAAGTGGACCAAGCATAAAAACGAAATTGACCTCGTCAACCCGGCGAACAAACGTAATATTGACGTTATCGTCGTTGGTACGGGTCTTGCAGGTGGATCTGCCGCAGCGACCTTGGCCGAGCTGGGCTACAACGTCAAAACTTTTTGTTACCAAGATTCCCCACGGCGTGCGCACTCCATTGCCGCACAGGGTGGCATCAATGCCGCAAAAAACTATCAGGGCGATGGCGATAGTGCCTACCGTCTGTTTTATGATACCGTGAAAGGCGGCGACTACCGTTCCCGTGAAGGAAACGTGTATCGTTTGGCCGAGGAATCAGCAAATATTATCGACCAGTGTGTCGCACAGGGCGTACCCTTTGCCCGGGAATATGGCGGACTATTGGATAACCGCTCGTTTGGAGGTGTTCTGGTTTCGCGTACTTTCTATGCCAAAGGCCAAACCGGGCAACAGTTGTTATTGGGATGTTACGCAGCGATGAACCGACAGATCAACCGGGGCAAGATCAAGCCTTTCAACC
>NZ_JBGTHY010000420.1:0-4183 GCF_041745955.1 Pricia sp. | reverse complement strand
GTTGGGTTTCCAGTATTAATAGAGGGTTTTCAAAGCATCCGAAAGGGCGACTTCTTTACCGAATTCTTGTTAATGTCCATAGCTACATTCGGTGCATTTGCCATAGGTGAATATCCAGAAGGCGTGGCGGTAATGCTATTTTATGCCGTTGGCGAACTCTTTCAGAGTGCCGCCGTCAAGAAGGCCAAGGGGAATATAAAGGCATTGCTTGACGCCAGACCGGATAGTGCATTGGTATACCGTCAGAATAATTTTATTTCAGTCGATCCAGAAACCGTTGAGATTGGTGAGAAAATTCAAGTTCGTGTGGGCGAAAAAGTTCCTCTCGATGGTATTTTACTTTCTGATAAAGGTTCTTTCAATACCGCAGCCTTGACGGGCGAGAGCAAACCCGATACCATTGCAAAGGGAGATGGTGTATTTGCCGGGAGCATCAATCTGGATAGTGTCATCGAGATCGAAACTACCAAGGAGTTCAAGGACAGTTCTATTGCCCGCATTCTCGATATGGTACAGAATGCGACCGCCCGTAAATCAAAGACCGAATTGTTCATTAGAAAGTTCGCAAGAATTTATACGCCTATTGTTGTTTTCTTGGCCATTGGATTGACGTTCTTGCCCTTTTTTTTCGTAGATGACTATGTATTTCGGGATTGGCTGTATCGAGCTTTGATATTCCTTGTGATCTCGTGTCCCTGTGCATTGGTCATCTCTATTCCATTAGGTTATTTTGGCGGCTTGGGTGCAGCGTCCCGAAACGGGATTCTGTTCAAGGGCGCATCCTTTCTCGATGCAATGACAAAGGTAAATACCGTGGTAATGGACAAAACGGGTACCGTTACCAAAGGAGTCTTTAAAATCAAGGAAGTTGTACATGATTCCGCTTTCGCGAAAGCGGACTTTATGAAATACTTGATAGCGATGGAAGAGCAATCCACCCATCCCATTGCAAAGGCAATACTTGAATATAAGACCGAGGGTGCAGATTTGGAGGCTACGAACGTTTCAGAGGATGCCGGAAAGGGATTGAATGGAACTGTCAACGGCAAAACGGTTTTTGTAGGAAACAAGGCTTTGATGGCATCCAACAACATTGCATTTCCGCCAGCGACCGATAGCATTGTGGAATCCATCGTAATGGTTGCCCTAGATGGAAAATTTGCAGGTTATGTGACCATAGCCGATGAACTAAAGGAAGATGCGCATCAAGCTATAAAGCAAATTAGGGAATCGGGGATTTCCAAAATTATTATGCTATCCGGCGATAAAGATTCCATAACCCAACAGGTAGCAAAAGAACTGAAAATCGATTGGGCAAAGGGCGGTCTGTTACCGGAAGATAAACTGGACGAAGTGGAAACGTTGAAAAAGCAGCCCGGTACGAAGGTCGCTTTCATTGGTGATGGCATTAATGATGCACCGGTTTTGGCAGTAAGTGACGTAGGAATTGCAATGGGTGGCCTGGGTAGCGATGTGGCCATCGAGACCGCAGATGTAATCATCCAGACGGACCAACCTTCAAAAATTGCAAGAGCCATCAAAATAGGACGTTCCACAAGACGTATTGTTTGGCAAAATATTGGGTTGGCCTTTGGCGTGAAAGCCACTGTTATGATTTTAGGTGCAATGGGTATGGCGACTATGTGGGAAGCGGTCTTTGCCGATGTAGGTGTGGCATTGTTGGCTATTTTTAATGCGGTTCGACTTCAAAAAATGAACTGGAAATAAACTGGAAATAAAAATGATGTCGCAAAATCGTAGAAATAGAAGAAAGGCAAAAAAGATTCAAGAAAATAAGATAAAGAAAATTGCAAAAGAAGAAAAGCTTTATGGAATATGGGCACTGGTCATTATAGTAACAGCAGCATTTTTATTTTACTTTTTCGTGCCAAAAGGCAACATTCATAGACATTGAATTCATTTTTTGGATAAATTAGCGGGAAATCCATTTGATAATGTTTTTCTTAAAATCAAAATTCCAGCTTTTGTAGCCGAAAATTTTATTTGGTTAAATACCTTTTTATGGGTGTCACTTTGCCAAAATGAACCCGATTTTGACATAATAAATGAACCTTCATATATTTTTAAAGAAGTAGACTTTAATATTGAATTTGATCTACTCTCATAGAGTTAATTCAAATTTATAAGGGATATATCTAGTCATTTAAAACCTTGGTTTTTAATGGACAACAACAAATTATAATTCCATATGAATTGGTAATCCTCATATCTTGACGGTTTTGGGCCTATAATATTTTTTCTTCAACCAAAATGAAACCCGAACCAATAAAATTAATGCGGGCACTTCGACCAAAGGGCCGATTACCCCTGCAAATGCCTGTCCCGAATTCAATCCGAAAACCGCTATGGCCACTGCGATGGCCAACTCAAAATTATTGCCCGCCGCCGTAAAAGCAACCGAGGCCGTCTTATCGTATTCCGCTCCCGTTGCTTTGGTAAAGAAAAATCCGATAATGAACATCAAGGTAAAATAGATAAGTAAGGGAACTGCTATAATCAGTACATCCAAGGGAATCTCAACGATCAATTCCCCTTTTAAAGAAAACATCACGACTATGGTAAATAGAAGTGCGATCAAGGTCATTGGCGAAATGGCAGGAATGAATTTGTTGGTGTACCATTTCTCTCCCTTTAGTTTCACTAAAATCAGTCTGCTCAAGATTCCCATCACGAAAGGAATTCCCAAATAGATGGCTACGCTTTCCGCTATCGTCCCGATCGAAATATCCACGATAGCACCTTCGAATCCGAAATAGGGCGGAAGAACGGTTATAAAGATCCACGCATAAAAACTGTACGCGAACACCTGAAAAATACTGTTCAGCGCCACTAGACCTGCTCCATATTCGCTGCTTCCTTCCGCTAGGTCGTTCCATACCAGAACCATTGCGATGCAACGGGCAAGACCGATCAAAATGAGCCCGACCATATATTCCGGATAGTCACGCAAAAACGTAATTGCCAGTACAAACATCAAAACGGGACCGATTATCCAGTTGAGGATGAGTGAAATGGACAGGATTTTAGTGTTTCTAAAGACTTTGGGCAATAACGAATAGTTCACTTTCGCCAAAGGTGAATACATCATCAATATCAGACCGATGGCAATCGGAAGGTTCGTTGTTCCATTACTGAACGAGTTTATGATGTCCGGGAATGTTGGTATAAAATACCCAAGTCCAACTCCAATGGCCATTGCCACGAATATCCATAGCGTTAGGTTTCTGTCCAGAAAGCCCAGTTTCTTTTTGCTGCGCGCCATGTGCTTATTTTATGAGGGAGAACACATAGCCCATTTCCGTGGCTATCTGCATACTTCTTTCGTTATACTTTTCTTCTTGTTGCGGCGTACCATCGAATGCCTTGGGGTCTTCAAAAGTAATGGGGATACGTTTTTCCGCCCCTGCGATGAACGGACATCCGCCATCGGCCTGCGAGCAGGTCAGAACAGCGACAAAACCGGATTCGGGGTTAAAAGGATCATCGTACTTCTTTGAAAAACCGATGACCGGATGCGCATTGTCATCGTACCTGATACTGTACACGGGATTTTTACCTTCGGAAAGGGGCACGACCTTAAACCCTGCATTTTTTAAGGCCTTTGCCGCCATGGGAAATAATGCGGTCGCCTCCGTGCCACCTGAATAACAGAAAACGTTCTTGACCTTATAGTACGCCGCCGCTGCCTGCGCCCCAAGCTTGTGACAGATGGCTTCTACGGGAATTATGGGTACAGATAAAATTTATACGGATGATTTTTTCATCGAAATCTAGTCCATATTTCCCGATGGTGGCCCCTTGGTACTCGACTTCTATTTCCAGATCATCATCGATGTCCAGTACTTTTTCGGATAGTTCGATGATCTCGGCCAGCTTTTCGGGATGCAGTCTATGGTGATAGTCGTTGGCCTCCCACAGCTGGAAATTGACAACTTCCTCCTTTCGGACGGTACCCCCACAATCGATAAAATGCTTGCTCACCTTTCCCCACTTCGGTCACATGAAAGTGGTTGGGTATCAACGAACCATCGGGCAGTTGAAATGCGATACTGTCAAGTGCTATCAGTTTTTGTTTGATCTCGAATAATTTCATAGTTATATTTGTTTATTGCGATTATACGATTAATGATTTCAAATTTTTTAACAACAATCCTCTTTCGGG
>NZ_JBGTHY010000419.1:0-2482 GCF_041745955.1 Pricia sp. | reverse complement strand
AGTCGCATTTCAACCTAGCACAGCTTTACTTTGGGAACGGCCAACAAGAGAAGGCCTTGCCGCATTACAAATTTGTATCCGATAAATCCGGGGGCGAATATGCGGAGCAGTCCCTGACCCGGGTCTGTGAAATCTATATCGGAAAAGATGATTATGTCACGGCCGTACCGTTTTTGGAACGTTTGGAAGATCAAGCTGATATTCAGCAAAACCGAGTTTTTGCGCAGTCCAATCTAATGAAAGGCTACTACGAGCAGAAAAACTATGCGAAAACCTTGGCATACGCCGATAAGGTCTTGGCCGTGCCGACCATCGACAACCGTATCAAGAGCGATGCCCAGATCATGATCGCCCGAGCCGCAGTTGCCACCGGCGACGAGGCAAAAGCGGAAAGTGCCTATCAAGATGTATTGAAAATCGCTACCGGCGGTACCGCTGCCGAAGCTTTGTACTACGATGCCTATTTCAAGAACAAGGCACAGGATTTCGAGGCATCGAACGCCTCCGTACAAAAATTGGCGAAAGACTATTCCAGTTATAAGGAATGGGGCGGCAAAGGTCTGGTCATCATGGCCAAGAACTTTTATGCCCTAGGCGATGCCTACCAAGCGACCTATATTTTGGATAACGTGACGACCAATTTCAGTCAATATCCCGAACTGGTATCCGAAGCGAAAGCGGAGCTGGCCATTATCAAATCGAAGGAGGCACAGAGCAATTCGTCGATTCGAACGGATGGGAATTGAAACTAGATAAAAGAATACAAAATTAGAGCAAGATTAAAGAACACAAAAAATGCACAAACATCTTATCTTAGTTTTAATCCTAATTTTCGGATTTTCACAGATTACCTACGCCCAAGAAGACGAAAACGAAGAAGAAACCGACGATATCGGTACCGAAACCGTTACGGTCACGAAGGCGTATACCCCGACGATTTCCGATGCCTTTAAAATCAAATCGGTCCCGACCTTGAACGATTCCATCGTCTTACAGAAGAAAAAGATCGAATACAATATCTTTTCAGTGCCGGTGGCCTCGACTTTTACACCTACGAAGGGCACGGCGACCGCGGTCAAGAAAACGCCACCGCCCGTACTGTACAATTCTTACGCCTCTGCGGGGGGTGGTAACCCCGCTAACGTAATGGCCAAGTTCTATACGAGCCGAGCCCTTGATAGGGAATCTGGATATACCGTGGGGCTGAACCACAATTCCTCCCGTGGCGACCTGAAAGGGGTAGCTTTGGATAATGTGTACTCCAACACGCAATTGGATGGCACCTATACCAAAAGGGACCGCGATTTCGATTGGGGATTTGATGTCGGCGCCCAACACCAGCTGTACAATTGGTACGGTATTCCCGATGGGGTCTTTACCGAAGAAGTAGTGAATTCCATCGAGGAGCGCCAAAACTATTTTATGGCCGAAGCGGATGCGCATATCAATGTTCAGGATTCCTATTTTGAAAATGCCGAATTGCACTACCGCCGTTTTTGGGATGCCGTAAAATCGGGTGAAAATAGGGCGGTGTTCAAGACCGGTTTTGCCTTTCCCGTAGCCGAAGAATCCTTTGGGATAAATATCAAAGTCGATTATGTCAACGGTAATTTCGACAACGCCAGCCTGAACAGTGCGACCAACGCCCCTTCCATTAATTATAGCAACCTGCAAGCAGGAATCAACCCAAGCCTTCGCTTGCTGAGCGATGATTTTTCTTTGAACCTGGGCGTCAATCTGGTCTATGGATTAGATACCGAAAACAGTGACAGTAACTTTTATATCTATCCTGCGGTAACAGCATCCTATCGACTGCTCGATCAGCTGGCCATCGTGTACGGTGGGATAGAAGGGGAACTGAAACAGAATTCTTATTTTGGTTTTGTAGAAAATAATCCCTACGTATCCCCAACCCTGAATATCGTGCCGACCGATACCAAATATGACGGTTACATTGGCTTGAAAGGGCAATTGTTACCTACCTTAAGCTATAACATCAAAGCTTCGTACACGGCAGAGGACCGGAGTCCCCTTTTCAAATTGAACCCCCAAAATACCTTCCGGGACGATGAAAAAGGCTATTACTATGGCAATTCGTTCGAGGTGTTCTATGACGATATCAAAACCGTCGGCGTATTCGGTGAGCTGAACGTAGATGTGAACCGCAATTTTACCTTAGGCGTGAATGCGGAGTACTACAACTATGCCACCGAAACCGATAATCCGGCCTGGAACCGGCCCGATCTGAAAGGCTCGCTTTTTATGGACTATCAAATCGGTGAAAAATGGTACGCCGGCACGAACCTTTTCTATGTAGGCGAACGCGAAGATATCGCTACGATCGCCGACCAGACGGGAATTCCCTCGAATTTTCAGGCGGAAATAATTACTTTGGAAAGTTTTTTCGACGCTAACGCCCATCTTGGCTACCGTTGGAACAAGCAACTTTCCATTTTCGTAAAGGCGGCCAATATCGCCAACA
>NZ_JBGTHY010000418.1:0-6847 GCF_041745955.1 Pricia sp. | reverse complement strand
TGGCGGTATTCACAAACAAGCAAAAACCTCTCGAACAGCCTATATTAGCTATGTTGTAGACACTTTGTTGAACTAAACCTAAAGGTAGCTTCGAGAGGTTGTCTTCCCGCCATTAGCTACCTTTAGGTACTGTTTAATTCAAATCTTTGAAATTATGAAAAAAAAGCAAGACCCTTATTGAAAAGGCCTGTATTTCAGTTCCGGAATTCGGGACACTCCATCGCAAGCTAAAACGTTCTGTTGAACTCTCCGGTAAAAGCCAGAGCACCCTTACCAATTATGCCCGCTGCCTGGCGCACATCGCCCTTCATTTTAACTGCAGCCCTTTGGATCTGGATGAAGAACAGATCCTTGATTACCTACACGTTTTAAAATCACGGCACAAGACCCCGTCGGACAGTTTCTTCAAACATACTGTTTATGGGCTGCGCTATGCCTACCGTATTTTTGGGATGAAAGAAATGCGCGTGGTGCTTCCTTCCATTGAACGGCCCAAGAAACTTCCAGTGGTATTAAGCTGCAAAGAGGTAAAACAACTGCTGCGTACCCCCAAACTGCTAAAGCACCGATTGGTACTTGCGATGCTCTATGGCTGTGGGCTCCGCAGTTTTGAACTGCGCAACCTACAGGTCAGGGACCTGGATTTTGACAGGATGGCGGTGCACGTGCGCCAGGGAAAGGGGCGTAAGGACAGGTATGTCCCCCTGTCCAAGATCCAGGCCCGTGGGCTAAAGAAGTATCTCCTGGCAGAAAACCCGGTCACCTGGTGCTTTACCGGCAATGACAGGACGGGCAGTCCGGCCCGGCTTTCCTCGCAGGGGGTAGGGTGGATCGTCCGGGAGGCCCGCACGCGCAGCGGTATCCAAAAGGAGATCACCGCCCATATCCTGCGGCACAGTTATGCCACCCATCTATTGGAAATGGGCCTGGACATTATGAGCGTGAAGGACCTTTTGGGGCACGCGGATATCCAGACCACCCTTATCTACCTGCATGTGGCACAATCGGGTAGGCAAAAGCCGTTCAGTCCGCTGGACGGGCTTTATGAAAAAGCGTAATGGCACCGGCTACCTATGAAGTGGCCCAGATCCTGGAGCGCAACAGGGAACAGCTGACCCGTTATTGTGCCAATAGTTGGCAGGTCCGTACCCTGCATGCTTTGCGCAAGTGCCGCACCGCTGCCCTTGGTGGCCATATCGACCGTTGCAGCGATCCGGCCTGCCATAAGCTCCACCTTAGCTACAACAGTTGCCGAAACCGTCATTGCCCCAAGTGCCAGGGACATAAAAAAGAGGAGTGGGTCCGTGCCAGGGAGGCCGACCTGCTTGGCGTGCCCTACTTCCATGTTGTTTTCACCCTGCCGGCCGAACTGAACAGGTTGTGCCTGTACGAGCCTAAATTGGTGTACAGCTTGCTGTTCGGGACGGCCTGGGGCACCATCAGGGATTTTGGCGGCAACCCCAAATTTTTGGGTGCCAAGATGGGAATGATCGCCATCCTGCACACATGGGGCCAGAACCTATCGCTGCACCCGCACCTGCACTGCATTGTCCCGGGTGGTGGCATTACCCAATCCGGCAAATGGAAACCTACCAAAAACAAGGGGAAGTACCTGTTCCCGGTAAAGGCAATGAGCAGGGTCTTTAGGGCCCGGTTCGTGGCGGGGCTGCGCAGGGAGCAGGGAAAACGGCAATCCCCCTCTTTTTGCCAGAGCCTGTTCAGGCACAACTGGGTGGTCTATTGCAAACATCCATTTCTAGGGCCATCGCAGGTAGTGGAATACCTGGGGCGCTATACCCATAAGATCGCGAACGGCAACCATCGGATAAAAGGTCTGGAAGATGGAAACGTACGGTTTATGGTAAAGGATTACCGCCATGGCGGTAAAAAGACGGTGCTCGAGCTGTCCGATGCCGAGTTCATCAGGCGGTTCGCACTGCATATCCTGCCCAAGGGGTTTACCCGCATCAGGCATTATGGCATCCTGAGCAGTTATCATAAAAGAACTGTCATCCCAGAACTGCAGAAAGACCTGGGCAGGCCAAAGCTTGCGGAAAAAGAGCCCCTGCTGCACCGCAAGTGCCCGGCCTGCAAGAAAGGGAACCTTGTTGCCATCGCGACCTTCACAGCTCGAGGACCGCCCAACCATTGGCGGGAGCAGATCAAAAAACAAATAAACAGGTCTATATAGAAAACGCAGATCCCAGCGTAAAGGGACAGCTATGGCCAAAACGCAAGAAAACCGCCCGAAAGTTGTGAAAAACAGAGCGGAGAAACTACAAAACGCAACCTATACTTTTATTCCCTGCCAGTAAAGGTGACCGATCCTTCCAAAACTGGAGAAACCGAATCCTAGAAACAATCCCAACCAATACGAATCCCCATAGAGGCAAGCCGACCAACACCGGTTCAGTCAACACGGCATTCATGTTAGGTCGTACCGACCACACGAATGCCTTATTGTGTGTAGGCTTTATTGTTATTATCCAATACTGTTCGATTTTTGGCGATTACATTGTTCACACAAAATTTGCAAATTTCTATATGTGTTTGAACCACCTTTTGAAAAAGGAATTATGTGGTCAAATTCTATTTTTTCTTGACTGCCACATTTCACGCATTTTCCGCCATCTCTATTCCAAACTCGGTCAAGAACTTCTTGAGAAATTGGGGCACGTTTTAAATCTGATTCATTTAGGTTTGATAAAAATCCTTCCTCAATTAATTCTTTTCTGACTTGATTTTTAAGTTGTCTTCTTTTTTCTTTCTCTATTTTTTCATTTTCTTTTTCTAAAATTTCCTGTTTAAGAATTTCTTTCAATTCATTTTCTTCGGTAATTTCTTGCGCTTTAATTAGTTCTTTTACTTTGGTAGAAATAAGTTCTTCGTGTAATGGTAAAATATGCTTTTTGAATTGGTTAAATCTTTCTTTTTTTACTTTACCAAGTTGTAAAAAAAGCTCAAGTTGATTGGTGTTTGGTATTAGAACTGCTCTTGCTCGTGAACCATCGAAAGGCCCAACAATTCCAGCCAATTCAAGGTCGTCTATTAATTTACCTGCTCTATTATAACCTAATTTTAATTTTCGTTGAAGTAGAGAAGCTGAACCTTGCTGATGTTCGACAAGTATTCTTGAGGCTTCTGGAAATAAAGGGTCAAAATCAGATGAACTAAATTCAAATTTAGGTCCAGTCGACATTCTATCATTTATTTCTTGTTGAATGTATTTTTGAATTTCATCGTCCGTTAGGATTATCTCTTTATTTTCATCAAGTGCATCAGCTATTTTTTTTGTTACAAATTCTTTTTTTGAAATTAAGTCAGACTTTTGAGTTGAATCAATATTTTCATTTTCGGTATTTTCCGATTTCGAATTTTTACTACCTCTTAAAAAATCAAATATGCCCATTTTTATTCTTTCATGAATGTTTGTTCAGCTTACACACAACAATTGTATATAGTAACAAGTTACTATATTTCTATTTTTATAAATAATACGAAATTAAGCTTTTGAAATAACAAAGGATAATCCAGTAAAACGAGCGTTTTGGGTTTCCACCACCCGAAGTGCGCCTGCAAGCATCAAAATATATCTAATTGGATAGAGGTAGTGATTACTCGCTGTCAAATACCCGTCCTTCATGCTTAGAGGCTTTTGCTTTACTTGATTGTACTTATGCCTCCCGATCTCCTATAGTAGTTCCCGGATAATCTCTCGATTGCGGTTAAGCCCGGTTTCTTGACCGTATACAACCTTTCTCAAAGAAGTGGATTGGATTATAAATGAAAGTATGGCGGAATTGTCACGATTAGCGGTGTTTTCGTCATAATGTCCGACGTTTTCACCACTCCCCGTCACTTTCCCAAAAACAGGATTTCAATGAGAATAGGGGTTAGAGAGTATTATATTAGGATAGTGTCAATAGTGTTACTTTTTTTAGAAAGTTTGTAGTATTTATTGACTAATACAATAGAGGGTAAACGTATAGACTCCCGTCAAAAATTTCCGTCACTCCGTCACTTTGTACACTTTTGGAGGTTAATATGCTGAATTATAGTGTTTTAAGTAGTGACGGAAATGTAACACCGAAAACGTCACTTTGGATAAATGCACTAAAAACACAAATCCATTATTTAGAATTATTCTAAATAATAAAATTGCTAGCGTCCGTTTTATCGCTGTAACCCTACAAGGTCAACAAAACGACCCTAAACATAGTTTTCACACGCGCCACAGACACCCCCCGCCCCCTTATTTATAATCATTCTAAATAATATCTTGGGCGAAATCCCTCCCTGAAAAACTACACACCGCAAATTTGCGTTATGTTATTCTATGAGAAAAACAATACCGTTAATTCTATCGATTGCAGCCCTAGCCATTGCATTGTTTTCTTATTGGAGGCCATCCGATAAAATAGCCGTAACGGATCAGCACCTGAAACCAATCTAAAGACGGGGTTGCGTTCTAATATGGAACACTACCTAAATAGTTATGTTACTGATAAACAAGATGGTAAGTAATTTTAAGATAATTAATTGTACGGTAATTGTCCGATGCCCCCTTTTCAAGCCTCATTTTCTGCCTTATTTGGAATAATTCTAAATAAAAGCGACCTACAAGATCCTAGAGAAATCAAGTAGGCCGCTCACCTTTAAACAAACAATTAATTTTAGAAAGCCGTTAGGTCGCTAAAAACAAACTCCTTTCCTTCGGCCTCCTTTAATATTTTCAAAACTCTCTTATACTTCTTTGTCGGTTTCCCGCTACGGTATCGTACAAAGCCTTTCGAATTCAATTCCTCAATCGCTAATTCCCCCTTCATCGCAGCCCCAAAGCGGGCGTTAATCTTTTTCAGGGCATTCGCCTTTATCTGACTTTGATAATGCAACCCGGATGCTCTTGCAATTGACAGTATCCCATTGACCAGATACAGCTTTTCCGCTCGCTTACCTGACTTTGGACAAACCATGTAAAACGACCCACCGCCGAAATGGTTTTTGCGCGGGCTTAGTTCGATGTCAATACGTTTAGTCCGATCCTCGTACAAGAATTGAAAAATCAATTTTGGTTCATCCGTTGTAATGGAGGCCACAACCCTAACGTTATATTCGTAGCCCGCCGAAATAAACTCAATATCCGTGTACGATAGTTTCCCTTGCTCTAAAAACCCCTGTTGTTTTAGCCATTTTGTTGAAATGGCAAAACATTCGTTTAAATTATATTTTCTTTTCATTCCGTTCGTTTCTTTTATATTCGTCTCTTTTTATTTTGTAAAGCGATACGGCCATTTCGCGAACGTCGTACCCGTTAATGGTTTGTTTCCACAATATAATGGACTCTAAAATTTCAACCGGGGAAAGTGATGGCTCTAATTCCTTTTCGATGGCAGCCAACATAAGCGGCTCAAATTCATTAGTGGAACTGATTGTCGGGTTTGCCGTCCTCAGTTCGGCGTAAATATCTTTTACTTCTTTCATAATAGTTTTATTTTAAGTTAAATATATAGGTCGGCTATGTCCGCGCCGTGCGGTAATTGCTTTTGGTTCTCCACAAATTCACTAACTACGATCTTGAATCCTTTAGCGTTAAGTTCATCCGCTTTCAATTTCCAATCCGCCGCGCTCCCTTTATCGGGATACAGGATAACGGTGCGGCCTTTGAGCGGCGCGAACAACTCCGCTTTGATTCCTGTCTTGGATCCGCACGCCATCCATATACCCGAATTATCCAGTAAGGACATTACTAAACTTGACTTCTCTGATTCACAACACATTACAGGATTATTAGGTTCGGATTCCGATAAGTGCAACCCGTAAAGGCTCTGACTTAAATTAAACTCGGTTTTCGCCCCGTGGTTATGCATCCAGTTAATATGCGGATAAGGCTCTTTAACCCGTTTGCCCGTGGCCGCGCTATATTGAATAACTTTCCCGGCTCGGACTTTCCCGCTCGTGTCAACCTGAAAAAAGCAAGTAGCGTTTTCCCAAAAGGCGTTCGTACCTCCTGTATTATACCTTAGCATTGCATCCCGGACGCGCCCCGCGTCAAACTTCGTCTTTAGGTATTTCGTTAGGTTGCATTCTATCCCGCCATTAACGATCCCTTCCATTAATCGCGGCGCGTGGTAAGACGGCTTAACCTCTCTTGTTTTTCCTGAAACCGTTACCACCGGATTAACTACCCCGCCGCCATCATTAAAGACCTTGCTTTGAGCCGTGGCCGTGCTAATGCCGTTCGTATCGCAGTACCACCCCTTGACCCACAACCCCGCCGCCTCCTTTTCGAGTACCTGACTTTTAGGTATGTATTGGATCTCAAAGTTTTGGTTAGTTATCCGGTAGGCTTTAGGGCTATGGTCGCTAATGGATTTGCAGGGCATAAAATAACCCACGTCACCACTTGGCGGCGTTTGAAAATATTTACAACTCTCAATACGCTCGCACCTTCCAAACACCCCCGCCAAATACCCCCCGGTTGTCGTATGGACGTATTTGACAAGCCGACGCTTTCCACACGCCGGGCAAACGAATTTCTTAGCGGACTTGTCCAACGTGTATTTAAAAGAGTGATTGCTCATTTTCCAATTTTAACTCGGTTTCCAAATAGGCACATTGCCCGACATTTTGCCTTTTTATCAGTACGCCGCTCTTGACCAGTTCCCGCTTAAAGTTCAATCGGCTAAACGGGGTTGACCCGACTTCTTTACAGTACCTTGTATATTTGGGGAATAGTTCGGCAATCGGCTCGTAATCGATTTCGCTGATCGCAAAGCCGTTTTCATCCATCCAAAGCAATACGCTATTACTTTCCAGTTTAAAAAGTTTGCCTACGCTTTCGATTTCT
>NZ_JBGTHY010000417.1:0-3596 GCF_041745955.1 Pricia sp. | reverse complement strand
CCAATTTTATAGCCGGAAGATTTACTTAAGTCCAACGCCTGTTTCGACAATTTGAAAAGGCTATCGCTGTTATAAAATCGCATTTCGTTGCCCAATGCATTGATAAGGTCGATGTACAGGGTATCTTTGGTGTTGAACCTCGGTTGTGACCTTTTTATTTGGATCTGCTCTTTTAAGCTGTCCTTGACATTCTGCTGGGCGTTGTTTTGAATCGGGATGAATAGGATAATCCCCAAAAGAAGCAGGTGCTTTTTTAAAAAGGAAGACAAGGTCAAAGAGTAGGTTTTGACAATATTCATGATTGGGACGAATTACGAATAATCAAAAGTAGCCGGTAAAGCCAAGTTCAGGTAATTAATGTTGTGAAAACCAATATTTTGTGTGTTTTGTCTTAAAGAGGATGTAATTCATCGGAGTTTTCAAGTTTTGGATATAAATATCCGTCTGGATAAAAAAAAGTCCCATTGCGAGGCAACGGGACTATCTATCTAAACTTTAGGGTGGAAGACCGGTTTCGAACCGGCGACCTCTTGAACCACAATCAAGCGCTCTAACCAGCTGAGCTACAACCACCGTTTAAGAAGGCGCAAAGATAATTTTTTTTGACTGATCTTTCAAATTAAAAAGTATGTTATTTTGCGAGGGTCGGCAAGGCGTAACCCTAAGCTTTCCAATTTACTTGCTCGCTTTATCAACGATAATGCGCTGGTCACGGTTTGCCACTTCCCAGGCCGTATAAAAAATAAGTCTCGTCCGGTTTTCCAATAAGTCATAGTTGATTTTTTCAACCGTGTCACTGGGTTTGTGGTAATCGGCGTGCGTTCCGTTGAAGTAAAAGATGATGGGAATGTTGTTTTTGGCAAAATTGTAATGATCGCTACGGTAATAAAAACGGTTCGGATCGTTTTCGTCGTTGAAGGTGTAGTCGAACTCGATATTCGTGTATTTTTTGTTCACCGATTCGGATAGCTCGTGCAGGTCGGTGCTCAGTTTGTCGGATCCTATCAGATACAGATAGTTTCGATTTCCGTTGCGTTTGGGGTCAATGCGGCCGATCATATCGATATTGAGGTTGACGACCGTATTCTCCAGTGGGAATATCGGGTCGAAATCTGTATAGTAGCGGGAGCCTAAAAGGCCTTTTTCTTCACCGGTGACGTGGAGAAAAACTACAGATCTTTTGGGTCCCTGTCCAGCATCGGCGGCTTTTTTAAAGGCCTCCGCAATTTCCAAAAGGGCTACCGAACCCGAACCATCGTCGTCGGCACCGTTATTGATCTGCCCATCGGCCGTGATACCGATGTGATCCAGATGCGAGGAGATTACCAAGTATTCGTCCGGTTTTTCGCTGCCCTTGATTATCGCGACGACGTTTTCGGAATCTACTTCCTTATTTTCACTTTTAATGGCGATGTTCATGTCCACCGGCAGGAGTTCGGGGGTATCGCTCGTTTCAATATCCGGTAGTAGGGCTTTGGCCAGTTGGGCATCGATAAAGAAGTTGGCAAATCCCGCCTCTTCATCATCGGCAAGTTCCATTTGGCCGCTATCGTTGTTCTTCATATAATCGAAACGGCTTTTAAAACGGCCGTAATTTTCCTCGTCATAATAAAAAACGGCGGATGCCCCTTTGCTGGAGGCCAGTTCCATGCGCTTTCCGATGGATTCGGACAGGTTGCTCCATATCGATTTTTCATCCGAACCCGATAAGGTATAGGACCCATCTTGGTTTTTCGGTTCCCCGGCCTTGATCAAGATGACTTTTCCTTCGACATCTAATCCCCTATAATCGGAATAATCGCCCTCTTCTATCCCATAGCCTACATAAACGATATTGTCATACGTGCCTTCCGCTTGCGAGAAGGTCAAAAGGCCATTACCCAATACATATTCTTTTCCGTTTACCGTAACCGTACCTGTGGGCAATTGAGCGACTTCTAAAGGTACTTTTTGAAAATAGTCCCCGTTTTTTTTTGCTGCGGGAATGTCCAAACGCACATATTCGGTCTTTAGGTACTCTACGGCTTTCTTTTGGCCTGGCTTTCCGGTTTCCCGGCCCTCGAATTCATCGGATGCATAGGTGTAAAGATGGGCCTTCAATTCCGCTTCGGTAATCGTTTCGGCATAGGTCGTTGGGTCGGTAGCCTCGGACGGCGTAGGCGTTTTGGTGGATTCGGATACTGCGGGTTGCGAAGAATTACAGGCCATGGCCAGCCCTAGCGCCAAGAATAGTATAGGTTTCATTTTTGTATGGATTTGTAACTAAAATTCGTCAAAAATAGGGAAAACAAATGGAACCTTGTTCACCTTACAAGTACAGTTAAAGGCTGAAACTACCGGTTGCTTGTCTTTAAACTTTTTTTCGAATGGAATCCGATGGAGAGGGTTTCGGAATTTCCATTATTTTTGTACCATCATCCTTTAATACAAAAATATATGCAATTCGAATGGAAAGGGGTAATGCCCGCAGTAACGACAAAATTTACGGACAACGATACTTTGGATCTGAAAATGTTCGGGAAGAATATCAACGCCCAGATCGATGCCGGTGTTCACGGCATCGTATTGGGAGGTTCCCTTGGGGAGGCCAGTACCTTGACCTCTGACGAGAAAGTCGAACTCATAAAGGAAACGGTCGGTCTGGTCGATAAAAAAATTCCGGTAGTGATGACCATAGCCGAGCAGGCGACCCATATTGCGATAGCCGAGGCTCGGAAAGCCCAAAAAAATGGTGCGGACGCCTTGATGATCTTGCCTCCGATGCGCTATAAATCGACGGACCATGAAACGGTGGAGTATTTCAAGGAGATTGCAAAAAGTACCGATCTGCCCATTATGATCTATAATAATCCGGTGGATTATAAGATAGAGGTGACCGCCGATATGTTCGAAGAGCTATTGAAACTCGACAATATTCAGGCCGTAAAGGAATCTACCCGTGACATCATTAATATCGGAAGATTACAGAACCGTTTCGGCGATCGGCTTAAAGTCCTTACCGGTGTAGATCCCCTCGCACTTGAAAGCCTGCTTATCGGTGCCGATGGCTGGGTGGCGGGATTGGTGTGTGCCTTTCCTGCTGAAACGGTCGCCATTTACGAATTGGCCAAAGCGGGATATGCAAAGGAAGCTACGGCGATATACAGATGGTTCTTGCCTTTGTTGGAGCTTGATATCAGTCCGCAGTTGGTACAGAACATCAAGTTGGCCGAAGTGGCCACGGGTATCGGTACCGAAAACGTTCGAAAACCACGGCTCAATCTTCAGGGCGAAGAACGAAAAAGAGTACTAAAGATTATCGAAAATTCCCTTAAAACCAGGCCCACTTTGCCGGATTACGGGAATTTGGAGCTGATTGGGAGAGCAGTATCCGTGTAAAGAACCTGGGTTTTTAGAAACCCCCAAGTCTAATCCCTCTTAAGTCATTATTAACAGCATTTCTCCTCCGCTTCTAGTATCTTAGCGAAGAACCTAAAATAAGAACACCTACATGATTACCGGAAAAAACTATATCGGAAAAGAACTCTCCTCCAAAGGAAGTAATACCTACACCACTTTCAATCCCCAACTGAACTCCGATACGGAGTGGACGTTTC
>NZ_JBGTHY010000416.1:0-4642 GCF_041745955.1 Pricia sp. | reverse complement strand
TTATAGGGCATCATAACATCTAAAATACAGATGTCGAAATTATCCTTTTTAAATTTTTCAAACCCCTCCATTCCGTTTTTTGCCAAGGTAACGTCAAAATCGTTCATTGACAGGTAATCTTTGAGCACTATCCCAAAATTGGGATCGTCTTCTACCAAAAGTATTTTTTTGTTTACTGTTTCCATAGTATTGAGTTAGCGAAGTCACTAGGACTTCAGATTAAAGGCAATTTTATGTAGAAAGTGCTTCCTTTTCCTTTTTCACTCTCCGCATAGACTTCACCTTGATGATCGTCTATTATTTTTTTAACATAGGCTAGACCAAGTCCATGTCCTTTCACATTATGTATGTCTCCCGTATGCTCGCGATAGAATTTTTCAAAAACCTTCTTGACTACCGCTTTGCTCATACCGGCACCATGGTCCTGTACCTTTATGATGATGTGGTTTTTGGCAACTTCCGTAAAAATATCGATACGAGGTGCTTCGGGGGAGTATTTTATGGCATTGTCCATAATATTGACAATGACATTGGTAAAGTGCATCTCGTTGGCCACTACCTCACTGCGATCTGCATTGAGATGGGTCTCGATATACCCGCCCCGATCGGCTACAATGAGCTCGACGTGGGCGATAGCATCTTGAATTATGTCGTGTGCATCTACCCTGTCCTTACTAATATCCAGCTGGTTTTTTTCCAATTTCGATATGCGCAATACGTTCTCGACCTGTGCGTGCATGCGTTTGTTCTCGTCCCTAATCATAGTTAGATAACGCTGCACCTTCTCTTGGTCACCGATGATTTTCGGGTTCCGTATGGCTTCCACCGCCAAATTTATGGTGGCGATGGGCGTTTTGAATTCATGGGTCATATTGTTTATAAAATCGGATTTTATCTCGGCTATCTGTTTTTGTCGGATCAACTGATAAATAGCACCTGCGTATGAAGCCACTATTACCAAGGTAAACAATAAGGATAAAATGGCCAGCCCCATGATGGATCCCATCAAAAACCCTTTCTTTTTCGGAAAGGAAATCAAGAGCGAAAAACTACTATTCCCCTCACTATCCTTAAAAATAGGGGTTTTATAAAGCGCGTTTTCAGCCAATTTGAATTTCGGGGATTTTACCTTCGTTGGCAAACCCCTACTATATACGCCGTATTCAAAGTCAAGGTTCAGATTTCGGTTTCTCAGCTCACGAGCTACAAGCAGTTCGATTTCCTGTTTGCTTACTCTTTTGTGAATCGGCACTTTTTTGGCATATTCGCTGAATACATCTTCAAAGGCTGCTTTCTCCATAGACGAAAGTCCCCCAATTTTCTCGAGCTTTTGAACTGCCGTCAACTGTAAACCCTTACCGTCAATACCAAAATCCTCTTTATAAATCGTCTTGGTGCGCTTACTGGTATACCCTTTTATGGTAGTCGTATCGTTGGCATTGCCGTTGTCAAAGAACGTGGATGAAATATTGTAATCTTCCTCAAGAATACCGTGGGAATAAAACCGGATTTCGTTGGAATTGGCGTCACGGTCAATGAAAAAAATATCCTTCAAATGCGAACTTCTAGGTTCGCCGCCGACACTATCCTGTATATTGATATAGCGTTCAAAATAATCTTTCCGTTCCCGCTCCTCGATTTTTTCCGAAACGTTGTGTAATACTTCGGATACCGTAGTGGTGAATTGCTCCTCTTTATCCGCTACCGATTGCTTGATCCAAAACACCTGGACCAAGATTATTCCTATCAGGGAGAGACTCATCAACACCACCAACAGCACAAATAACCTCTTGTTCATGTGTCAAACCGTTCTTTGTAAAATTAAAGATTTAACAGTAGCAATCGAAGTGTTTAACCAAACCTTAACAGAAATGTTAAAATTCAGAATTTTGGTCATTTTCAACTAGGGCGCGGTGTATGTTCAACACTTGACGCTTCGTTGTTTTCAGGTCAAGGTTCTCGATTATATAGTCGGAGGCATCGATTTTTCGTGCATCCTCCCATTGGTTTTGCATCCGGGCCTTGATAGTGGTAGGTGAGCTTTGTGGATCCCTATCCATAATACGTTCTATACGCAGGTTTTCGGGTGCTGTTACCAAAATGATCTTATCGTAGAAATCTTGTGAACCTACCTCAAAAATTATGGCGGCCTCTTGAATCACGTAGGCTGTTTTTTGCAATTTCGACCAGGCCGAAAAATGGGTTCTTACCGCCGGATGTACGATGGAATTCAGCTTCCCTAACAGGGACTTATCAGTAAACACCTGTTCGGAGATGAAGGTTTTGTTTAACCGTTCACCCGAATAGGCGGCTTCGCCAAGGAGTTTTTTTAAAGCTTTTTTCACGGCTTTAGAGGTTTCCATTAGCTTTTTGGCTTGGTCATCGGAATTATACACAGGAACACCGAGTTCGGCAAACATCTTTGCCACGGTCGTTTTACCACTGCCTATGCCCCCGGTCAAGCCTACATATTTCATTTCTGTTTTATAATATATTCAACTTCTGTTTCCTTGAGTTTTACACTATGTATCCCTTCTGGTTTTTTGCGCAGCTCTAGCAGCAGTTCTTCGGATGCTTCGTTCTTTTTGGCCTTATAATCCGCGACGACCTGAAAATCAGTCTGTTTCAGCTCCTTTAAACGTTTCATTTTCGCCTTGCATATAACGGATACCCTATCGGGAAACGTCTTTACGTCGAGATCATCGGGAAGATTAATGACCGTAACAGGCACCTCAAAAATCTTTTCCGAAAAGCGGGCGATCTTACCGCTCAATACTACAGTGTTCACTGAGTAGGTCGTGTTCTTTAATTTCGGGGATCTGAACAAGCTCAGCTCTTCTACAAAGTCGGAAGTAAGATCGGGCAAGGTTGTTTTTTCCGTCCGTATTTGGGTGATACTATCTATTTCATCTTTGGGACCGGTCACCGAAATAGTATCGGGGGTCATCCGTATCTGTCCATCCAATAGATAGTTCTGCGCCAGGTTCATTTGTACCCGGGGTCTAACGGGCAGCTTTTTTATGATTACCGGCAACAAATCAAGAAAGAGGGTGTCATCGTCGATTTCTAAAAGCGCCATCGAACCGGTCATCTGTTTTTCTATTTGAATGCGGTAACGGTTTTCGGGAACGTAGAACTTGGAATTGTTTTTCTCCGCTTCGGCTACGTCGATGCTAACTTTTTTATTTTTGAAATTAAATCCGAGAAACTGGAATCCTCCGGCCCTTATCTTTACATCCATTTCATTTTTTGAGGCACCTTTGAACAAGTATCCATCGGGAAAGTTCACGTACTCCAGATCAAAGGCCGCGGTACTGACATAGGTTTGTGATAGGGCATTGATAAACCAAATAGCGGCAGAACAGCCCAAAAATGCAAAGAATACTTTCGCTTTTCGCTTTTTCAGGACTCGTTTTATGCTCTTTATCATCTTCATCGATTAATGAACTTGTCTAGCGTTCAATCTACCCTATCGGCATCCTTAAAAAATAAATGCGGAAATAGCTCTTCGGCTTTCTTGCCGCTAAAGTTAAGGAAGATGGTGGACTTAAGGAAACCGTAACCATATCCCACAAACTGTATACACACCGCAACCAAAGATAGCATCGCTATGGCCAAGCTTCTGTTCTTTAGTAGGGAATCCAAAAAAATTATTCCAAAATAGAGGCCATACAACCACATGGGCAGCACGATTCCGAGATTCCAAAATATCAGGGCCACCAAAAATCCTAGGCAAAACAACGTAGGAAACCAGTAGGTCATCTTTGCCGTTTTCGGATATCGTCGGGTTATGATTGGACGGACCATACCGAACTTTTTCACCTGAACGAAGAATTTATACCAGTCGATGCGCCTTTTATGGTAAACGAAAGCTTCGGGAATCAACTTCGTGACAAAACCCTTGTCCCAGATTCTAAAAGTTAGGTCCGGATCCTCTCCCGGATGGATATTTCCGAAACCGCCGGTAGCTTCGAAAGCCAATTTGGAAAGCCCCATATTAAAGCTGCGTGGTTGAAATCCTCCTTTTTGACCGGCAGTTGTGCCTTTATTACCGGAAACCCTGTCCGATACTTTTCGGTTTCCCCGAATGCCGCCGGTAGTCAATACGGCGGTCATGGCATAATTGATTCCTTTTTGCACCAAACTGAACGATTCATGCGCCGCATCGGGACCGCCATAGCAATGCACATACTCCGCTTGAAGGGATTTTGCAACGGTATCAAGATATTCGGGCGGTAGGATACAATCGGAATCCAAAATAATAAAATAATCGCCTTTGGCCCGCGCCATCCCGTAATTTCTAGAACTACCCGGACCGGAATTGGGCTTTTTCAGGTAGGTGACGGAAAGCACATCCTTTCCTTCCACATGCCTGTGCATAAAATCAACAATAATCGGCTCGCAGGGAATGGTAGAACCGTCTTCGACAACCACGATTTCAAAAGCATCGGAAAAGGTCTGTACGGCCAGACTTTCCAAAAGCTCACCAATCTCCTCGGGCCGGTTGTACACTGGAATAATGAAGGAAAAGGCTATTTTCATTCAGTGATCACTTCGCAAACTGCTCCATCACCTCTTGGCTGACCCCGGTATTCGAGAACCCACCGTCGTGAAAAAGGTTTTGCATCGTGACTTTTTTGGT
>NZ_JBGTHY010000415.1:0-2332 GCF_041745955.1 Pricia sp. | reverse complement strand
GGCCGATATGGCGCATACCTTATTATATCTCTTGGGATACAACAAACCCGACGAACGTATTCTTCCCAAAGATTTCGATTGGGATAATCGGAAAACCCTGACGAAGGGACTTGAAGAATTGACCGCCGCCCTACGCCCATGGACGATAGATTTTCACGTTGCCCAAAACGACGGCACCGTATTTGGTTCCGGTTCCCACGACAAGACCGGAAGACATTGTCTTGCCGACGATCCCAAGGGAAAATTGGATATCGCCGTCGATGCCGGCCACTGGCTCCGCGACGAACACGGTAACCTGACCAAAAAAATCAAGCACATCTGCTGGGACGGCTGTATGTTCCCCAACGACGTCATGATGAAACCCAAGACTTGGAACGATATTTTGGGCGCCATGATTCAGGTTAGGGAATTGCATGGTTGGCATGAGAAGGAGTAGGCGGTGAATTGTCTAAATTCTAACCTGCCCTTTACATTTGCGAAGGTATTCCCACTCCCTCGGGGAGGGCTAAGGAGGGAACATCAGAGGTGAAGTAAAACTTAAAATATGAGCAACAAAAAAGATTTAAGAATCGGCCTTGTCGGTTACGGTTTTATGGGTAGAACCCATTCCAACGCCTATAAACGGATACCCAATTTTTTCCCGGAGCTACAGTATAATCCCATTTTAAAGGCAGTTTGTGCCAGAAACGAAGAGCGGGTTACCGCATTCGCCGAACAATGGGGCTATGAATCCATCGAAACGGATTGGCGGAAACTCGTTGCCCGTAACGATATCGATGCCATAGACATCTGTACCCCGAACAATATGCATGCAGAGATTGCCATTGCAGCGGCGGAGGCCGGAAAAATGGTTTTGTGCGAAAAACCCTTGGCCAGAACGGTTGCCGAAGCGCAGCCGATGGTAGATGCCGTTGAGAAGGCCGGGGTGGCCAACACGGTGTATTATAATTACAGAAGGGTCCCTGCCGTTACCTTGGCAAAACAATTGATAGACGCCGGAAAACTGGGCAAAATCTTCCATTACCGCGCAAACTTTTTACAAGATTGGACCATCAGTCCCGAACTCCCCCAGGGTGGTGAAGGATTATGGAGGCTGGACAATGCCGCTGCCGGATCCGGAGTAACCGGCGACCTTTTGGCCCATTGTATCGACACTGCCATGTGGTTGAACGGGGGCATTAAGGATGTTTCCGCCATGACCGAAACTTTTATCAAAGAACGGGTACATTCCAAAACCGGTGAAAAACAGGAAGTAACCATCGACGATGCCTGCCTGTTCCATTGTCATTTTGATAACGGATCCCTAGGCTTATTCGAATCCACGAGATATGCACGTGGCCACAAGGCGCACTATACCTTTGAAATAAACGGCGAACACGCCTCCATCAAATGGAACCTGCACGATTTGTCGCGGCTGGAATATTTTGACCATCGAGACGAATCCATAGAGCGCGGCTGGCGTTCCATCCATGTCACCGATGATGATCAGCCTTATATGGACAAATGGTGGGTGCCGGGACTATCCATCGGGTACGAGCATAGTTTTATACATCAGATAGCCGATTTTCTAAAAGCTTTGGAAGAAGGAAAACCCTGCTCCCCGACCTTTAAGGAAGCCCAAGAAACCCAGAAAGTATGTGAGGCTGTATTGGAATCGGCGAAATCGAGAAGCTGGAAGGATACAGGGGTCGAGTGGAAGTAGGTAGTGTTCAGGGAACAGTCCAAAAGGCTTAATTCAGACTAAAAATTCGAATCAAAAAAATGAGCAAACAACTAAAAGGCTTCTGTCTTCAAGGCCGAGAAAGAATTTACCCCGGTTCGGATGTATCCGTTACTGCTAACACTTCTGTGGTGGATATGGAGATTCCGGAGCTTAAGGAAGGGGAAATTTTGGCAAAGACCTTGTATACGGGAATCTGCGGTTCCGATAATAGCGCGGCTCTGGGCAAGCCAAATTTCGATTGGGTCGAACGGCCACGAATAATCGGCCACGAGTTCAGTGCCGAAATACTCGAACTGGGCCCCGGCGATCACGGCGACCTCAAAGTGGGCGACCTTTTCACGCCATTAGCGATGTTGGGGTGCCAAGATGAGGAATGTCCCGCCTGTAGCGTGGCGAAATGGAACCTGTGTCCCCAAAAACAAATCATTGGCTTCCATAGAAATGGGGGTTTTGGGCAACAGGTGGTGTTGGAATCCGACAGGGTCGTACCGCTCATGGATGGACTGACTCCCGAGCAGGGAGCATTGGTGGAGCCTTTGTCCGTTGTAGTAAACGCCTTGTATAGCAAATGCCATATCAAGCCCGGCGACGATGTCGTCGTCACCGGAT
>NZ_JBGTHY010000414.1:0-2941 GCF_041745955.1 Pricia sp. | reverse complement strand
GGCAGGAACCGTGATGATCGAGCCTACCGAAAGCGAAAGTTTGGCGGAACTCGACCGATTTTGTGAAGCCCTATTATCCATTCGGGAGGAAATCGATACCGCATCCGCTGACGAGCCGAACAATGTTTTGAAAAATTCGCCGCATACCTTAGAGATGCTGACCAGCGATACATGGGATTTTCCATATAGCCGACAAAAGGCCGCATTCCCCTTGCCCTACATTTCCGAAAATAAGTTTTGGCCAGCGGTACGGCGGGTCGATGATGCGTATGGAGACCGTAATTTAATTTGTACCTGCGCCCCTATCGAGGCTTATGCCGAAGCGGAGTAATTCTATCCAAAGCAATGAATATAGGCCTTCCCGGATTTTCGGAAGGGTTGTTTTATGGGTTCATGACGTATAGATGGTATCCTGACTATCGTATAATTGATTATGTCATTAACCTGCTTCGGTTGACTTTGAAGTATCTTGTAAGCCTACAAATCGAATTATCATCCCCATATGACAATCGGAATTACAGGAACAGGAAGCTATATTCCTCCTATGGTCATCGCCAACCAAGACTTTGAAACCGCTGAATTTTTGAATTCCGACGGTTCCCCTTTCAAACAGAAGAATCCACTGATCATCGAAAAATTCCAAGCGATTACCGGAATTGGCGAAAGACGCTACGTAGAAGATACCCTGAACACCTCGGACATCGGCTTTTTGGCGGCGGAAAAAGCTATCGCCAACGCGGACATCGATAAGGAGGATCTGGATTATATCATCTTCGCCCATAATTTCGGGGATGTTAGCCATGGGCAGTCCCAAAGCGACACCTTACCAAGTCTGGCTACGCGGGTCAAACATCATTTGCGAATTAAAAATCCGAAATGTGTGGCCTATGATCTGCTATTCGGTTGCCCCGGATGGATCGAAGGCGTCATACAGGCCCATGCCTTTATCAAAAGCGGTATTGCCCAGAAATGTTTGGTCATCGGAGCCGAAACCCTATCAAGAATCGTAGACCCCTACGATCGCGATTCCATGATCTATTCCGATGGTGCAGGTGCTACCGTCATCGAGGCCAAAGAAGGTGTGGGACGTATTCTTGCTCACGAAAGTGCCACCTACACCTATGAGGAGGCCTATTTTTTATTCTACGGGAAATCCTATAATGCAACGAAAGACACGACGAAATACATTAAAATGTACGGGCGGAAAATCTATGAATTCGCAATTACCTATGTGCCCCAGGCCATGGCATCCTGTCTGGAAAAAAGCGGGGTCGGTATAGATTCCGTTAAGAAGATTTTTATCCATCAGGCCAACGAAAAAATGGATGGAGCCATCGTAAAACGTTTTTATGGCCTGTATAATAAGGAAATGCCGCAGGGTATTATGCCCATGAATATCGGTGAACTGGGCAATAGTTCCGTGGCGACCATTCCTACCTTGTTCGATATGGTGCGCAACGGAAAACTCAAAGACCAGCAGGTGAAAAAAGGAGATGTGGTTATCTTTGCCAGCGTAGGCGCGGGCATGAACGTCAATGCCATGGTCTATAGTATTTGAGATGTACGATTGGCTACTGGAAAAATCAGGGTTTTGTAAATTGGCACTTACATGAAGTACTATGTAATAATCCCTGCACACAACGAAGAAGGCTTCTTGGCCGATACGTTGAACTCCGTTTTAAGGCAGACGGTACAACCGAAAAAAGTAGTGGTGGTCAACGATAACTCCACCGACGGTACCGAAGCGATTATCGATACCTTTTTGGCATTGAGTCCCATTTTCGAAAAACTGAATACTACATCCTCCCCCGAACATCTGCCCGGTAGCAAGGTGATTAACGCTTTCAACAAAGGATTGGCCTTACTTGACGATAATTTCGATGTGTTGGTCAAATTGGATGCAGACCTCGTACTTCCCGACAACTATTTCGAGAAAATCACCTACATCTTTAAAGGCCACCCCAACGCGGGCATTGCCGGAGGTTTCATTTATGAAAAGGATGCCAGGGAGCAGTGGAAACTAAACCATCCGATGGACAAAAACCACGTACGCGGTGCCTTTAAAGCCTACTCCAAGGCCTGTTTCAAGGCTATTGGCGGACTAAGAAGTGCCATGGGCTGGGATACTGTCGACGAACTATTGGCGCGGTTCCATGCGTACGAAATCTTTACCGACGAAACCTTGGAAGTAAAACATCTTCGACCTACAGGTAAATCCTATGACCAAAAGGCAAAATTGCTGCAGGGAAAAGCCATGTATGGCATGCGTTATGGCATTTGGATTACCGCCATTGCTTCCCTTAAAATGGCATTAAAAAACCGCAAGCCAAAGGCATTTGTGGATAATATGTACGGCTATAAGGAAGCCCAAAAGGAAGAATCATCCTTTTTGGTCACTGAAGAAGAAGGGGAGTTTATTAGGAAATTGCGGTGGGGGAACATAAGGCGGAAGCTTTTTTGAGCGTGGTGAAAACTGTTTCTTGGAAAATTAACTAAAAAATTCTGTTGTCGTTCCTGTGTAGCAGGAAAAATAACTGGCTATAGCAATCAAAAACGTCCACTCAAAAAGCGGACGTTCTTAGTTTTCGAAGGATTTTCTACTTAAATCCCCAATTCCTTTTTGACATCTACCAAGAGGTCTTTGCCCTTTGCAACGATGAGTCCGCCGCCAGCTTGGGCGTCGATTACGTAATCGAAGCCTTGTGCGGTCGCTACTTTCTCAATGGCCGCTTTGGCCTTATCGGAAATAGGGGCAAAAAGTTCTTGCTGTTTTTTCTGCAATTCCCTTTGAGCAGTTTGTTGGGCATCGCCGATAGTCTTTTGCGCACCTTGAAGCTCTTCCGCTCTTTTTTGGTTTTCTTCGGGTGTCTTTGCGGCAGCCTCGTTTTCGTACAAGGTATACTTGTTCTTCAGCTCGGTCATCGAGCCTTCGATATCGGCG
>NZ_JBGTHY010000413.1:0-6209 GCF_041745955.1 Pricia sp. | reverse complement strand
CAGGTCGGGTAGCAGGTCATCGGTGAGGTTTCCGGAAAGCGAAATATCGGAGTTGAGCTTGCCCTGCAGTACTTGTGCGATCGGTGCCAGCGACTTGAATAGCTCCAACGATTTAAAGGTCTCCGCAATCTGCAATTGGCTCATATCGAGTTTCATGTCGAAGGTCGGGGTATCCGGTTTGGTGGAGACGGCGCCGTTAAAGGCCATCTTTCCGTCGAAAATGGAGGAGGTCATGTTCGAAAGCGTGGCGGTTTCATCTTTGATACGTAGCGTTCCCTTGACATCCTTTAAGGTCAAATTATCGTAGAGCACCGTATTGGCAACCGCATTGATGGTAACATCCAAAAAAGAGGGAATCTTTATTTTCTCCCCTGATTTTGGTGCTTCAGATTCATCTTCCGGTTTTTCCTTTCTTTCTTTGGAAGGCTCTTCCGTTTCCTCGACCATAAAATCGTTCAGGGCAAAAGTGTTGGAATTTAGGTCGAAATTGCCCCGCACCTTTTCGTCGTTGAACATATAGCCTAGCAGATTGTCGATAGTACCCTTGGCGTTGAAGTCCGTTTTTCCGGTGGTTCCGTTGAGTTCTTGCAAGGTCACGGTCTTGGGATTGAAGGTGACCGCCATGGCGCTCAATTTAATTGGATTTGCAAAATCCTCGGAATTGTATTCAAAATCACTAAGGCTCATCGTACCCGTAGTAGCCGTATTTTCATACTGCTCTTTCTCAATGGATGCCATATCGAAAGCCGTATTGATATCCGCGGAAAGCAATCCCTTTAAATTCAGGTCGACTGGAACAGGATAGGCTTGAGATACGTTCGCAAGGTTCATTTTACCATCGATATGGGCCTTTACTTGGGTGTTTCCCATCAATTCCTTAATATTGGCCGTCATGTTGAACTTGTCTTGATCGATCATGAACGCTAATTTGTCGATATCGACATAGGTATCCTCTACGATACCCGTGGTATTATTGATTTTGGTGTCAATATGGATGTTCGACACCGACTTCGGCAAATCGGGATACTTGAAGGAAGCGTTGTTGGAGCTGATGTTGATATTAAATTTTGGGATGTGTGTTTCGTCAACTATTCCGCTGAATTTGCCTTCGACCACAAAATCTCCCGTGGTCGTTACATTTTCGATGTTCTTGGAATATTCTTCGGGAATGACCGCCAAAAAGTTCTTAAAATCCGAGGATGGCGTCTTAAAACTGATGTCCACTTCTTGGGTCTCGTCGTCGTTCAGTTTTACGAAACCGTCGAATACCAAGGGCAACTGATTGATCAAGGCCTCATTTTTAAGGAAGGAGTATTTGCTCTCCTTCAAATCGACGCCGATCAGGGCATCGAGTTTTATCTTGTTTTTGTTCAGGTAATTGGTACTGTCCATTTCAAAGGATACCAGACCGTCGGTCATCGTCTGCAGTTCCGATTTGTCCAGCGAAAGGTCTCCGCTACCGGTGTGCTGCATTTCCGAAATTTCGAAACGCATGCCGGCCGCCCGGTCGTCATAAATAATGCGCGCATCGGAAATTTCGTAGGATTGCAGGTCGAGCATAAAGCCTTCTGAGGTATCTTCTCCGGGAGCCGTCTCCTCACCGGTGTCCAGTGCCACGTCGTAGCTTGCATTTTCGGCGGCATCTACCGTAATGTTGAGTTTGGCGCCGTCGACGATAAGACTTTTGATGCCGATGGGGTCGTCGGCCCCTTTGAACAACTCCCCTATTCCCATTTTCAGGGCCACTTCTTTGGATGCGAAGAGAGTGTCTCCCTCGAACGGGGCCTTATTGATCAAGGTGACCCCTTTCAGGCTGACTTCCGCATTGGGGAAACTTGCCAACAAACTTAAGTCGGCATCCTCGAAATCGAAAGTAGCGTTTACGTTTTTATTGACGTTGTTTTTGATGATATCGCCAATCTTGCCTTCCAAGAAAAAAGGAATGGCAATTAGGATAGCGATAATGACCAGAACGATGATACCTATTATTTTTAATGCTTTCTTTTTCATAAAAATTTATCCTTGTAAAAAATTCTAAGTTCCAAATATCCCTGAATTCAAGGCGTGTTCACCATGAACCGTTTGCTTCAAGTCGTAGTCTTCTATCGGATACCCGTTTTAGGCCCCAACATCCTCCGATAACAACTCACAAATCGTACAAATATTATACCTCAAGTTCGATTTCTTCGTTAACGGCCAATTTAAAGCGTTTTCGTAGGATATATACGAAAAAATAGAGGAAAGGCGTGTCGATAAGTGCTATAAAAATCTTAAAAAAGAAGCCGCTGATGACCAGTCCGAAAAACATACTCCACGGTAATACGCCGAAAACGCAGAGCAGACCGACTACGGTGAATGTATCGATAAACTGTGAAAGGAAGGTTGAGCAGTTATTACGGAGCCATAAATACTTGCCTTTGGTCAAATTTTTCCAAAAATGGTAAATACCGATATCGATGTACTGCGCAATCAGATAGGCGATCATCGATGCCAAGACCGCGACCGGGGACAGGGCAAAAACCTTTGTAAATGTTTTGTCGTCAATGGGCGAGGATTCTAGTGCCGGGGCTACCTCTGCGACCAAAATAATGGCCATGGAGAAGAGTGAGGCTAAAATGCCGACCGTGACAATCTGATTGGCCTTTTTTTTTCCATAGATTTCCGAAATGAGGTCGGTGATCAGAAACGTTATCGGATAGGGCAGGATACCTACGGATACCTCGAACAATGAAGCCCCAAAAACCTCGATTTTCCCGAACGGATTCCAGTAAAAGAATTTTTGGAATATGAGGTTCGAGACTACGAGCGAGGTAATGAACAAAGCGCCCAGATATAGATAGATCCGGTAGGCCAGTTTTTTGTCTTTTAGGGTCATGTATACCAAGTTAACAAGGTATTATTTGATGGCCAACACGAAAGGCATCCGTGCTTGCACCCCTTCCTGCTCCATGGCCGCTTTTACCTGCTTTAAAACGGAATAGGCCTCGGTACCTATTTCATCCTCTATAAGATTTTGTTTCGCACCGGCACCGGCACCTCCCAAATCTTCCATGATACGTTCAAGGCCTGTTTTGTATTTGGGAAACTTTTTAATGCCATAGTCCTTTAGTTCTGCCATATTCGCGGCTTCTTCAATGGCATCCCCTAGATTACCCAGCTTGTCTATAAGTCCGATGCGTTGGGCATCCACCCCGCTCCAGACCCTTCCCTGGGCAAGGCTATCCGCTTCGGCCACGCTAATGTTCCGACCCTGGGAGACCCGTTCTAAAAAAGTGTCATAGGTACTTTCGATACTTTCCTGCACCACATTCCTGAACTTATCCGTCATGGGCTCGAACAATGAATAGTCCACCGAATTCTTGTTCGTACCGACCTGCTCTGCGTTGATACCGATATCTTCTGCGAGCCCGGTCATATTCGGTACGGCACCGAATACCCCGATAGACCCCGTAATCGTAGTCGGTTCCGCAAAGATCTTATCGGCGCCTACGGCAATATAATACCCCCCAGAAGCGGCTACGTTGCCCATGGATACCACCACAGGTTTCTTTTCCTTGGCCAGTTCGATTTCCCGCCAGATGATGTCAGAAGTAAGGGCGCTACCGCCAGGGGAATTGACCCGTAATACAATAGCCTTGACATTTTCATCGTCTCTGGCGTCGCGGATTGCCTCGGTAATAATACCTTGACCGATAATGTCGGGGCCGCCCTCGCCGTATAGAATCTCGCCTTGTGCAAATACCACCGCCACTTTATCCGCACCGGCATTGGTCGCCTTTTTATTGGAACGTACGACATAATCTTCCAAAAGCACTACGTTCAAGTCATTGTCAAGTACGGAATCTACCGCTCTTTTTAGGCTATTCTCGTACTGATCATAAAATAACACCCCGTCGATGAGCCCATTCTGTTGCGCAAGTTCCGGTGTTCTGCCACCGAGGGTATCGGCAATTTTGTTCAGTTGCTCGGGACCCATATTGCGGGAGTCGGAAATATCCTCGATCATGGAGTTCCATAAAGATCCGATCAGTTCCTTTATCTGCGTCCGGTTCGCCTCGCTCATTTCGTTGGCAATGAAGGGCTCAACGGCACTCTTGTATTTTCCGTGACGGATTACTTCCAGTTTTATACCCGTTTTTTCCTGAAGATCTTTGAAGAAAAGGACTTCCGAAGACAATCCTTTAAAATCCAACCCCCCAACGGGATTGACAAAAACGGAATCGGCGACGCTGGCGAGATAATAATCCTTTTGCGTATAAAAGTCGGCATAGGCATAGATAAACTTTCCGCTATTCTTGAAATCGCCCAAAGCCTTTCGAATTGCCTGCGTCTGCGCCAGACCGGCGAGAATAAAGTTATTGTTGAGGCTGATGCCCTTGATGTCTTCATCGTCTTTGGCGACGGTTATCGCCTGTAAAATCTCATCGAGACCCTGTGCCTGTTGAAAGAGACCGCCCGAAAAAGGGTCAAGCGCATTATCGCCTACATAGTCGCTGATGGGTTGCTGCAACTGGAGTTCCAACACCGAATTTTTTTTAATGGCGACCGAGTCCTCGGAACTGCCTATAAGGCTTATAAAAATGAAGAACATGACAAAAACAATACCGAATGCGATGATGGTGCCGATGATGGCGGCCAAGAGATTTCTTAAAAATTTCATAGAAAACAGCTAAAGAATACGTTCAATTTTTGCGCAAAGATACTGAACTCACCCCGATTTTTGGCGTTACGCCTTAATTTCAATTTTTGACTCTTGTGTCCATACTTTCTTTGTGCGGTAGTCGAGGCCAGGCCATCATCGTGAAGGATACCAACAAAAATTAGGGGCAAGGCCGATGAACTCAGGTCGACTTTTTGTTACTTTGCAGAATATTATGACCAGCCCTACAACTGCATATCTTTCGTTAGGAAGCAACCTCGGCGACCCCTTGACCAATCTACAGAATGCCGTTTTCGCCATTCAAAAAAAGGCGGGCGACATACAGCGTATTTCTCCCGTGTACCAAAGCAGCTCTTGGGGTTTCGATTCGAACGATTTTTTGAACGTATGTCTTTCGTTGAAAACGACCTTGACCCCTCATAAACTGCTTGAAACGGTCTTGCAGATTGAAACGGACCAAGGCAGAATCCGCTTTGAAGCGGATGGCTACCAAGATCGGAAAATCGATATCGATATAGTGTATTATGACCGGGAAACCGTGGTATCGGAGAATTTAGTCATTCCACATCCGGAGCTGCCTTTCCGTAAATTCGTGCTTAGGCCTTTGGCCGATATAGCCCCCCAGTTTTATCATCCAATTCTGAACAAAGACACCCGGAACCTGATTCAGGAGAGCAGGGACAAAGGAAGGTTGGAGAAAACGACATTTCGCCTGTTCAAGGACAGGGCTGAGGTGTTTTCACATACCAATTTTATCGCAATCGAAGGAAATATTGGGGCGGGAAAGACCACCTTGGCCCGTAAAATCGCCGAAGATTTCAACGCGAAGTTGGTATTGGAACGCTTTGCGGACAACCCTTTTCTTCCCAAATTTTATGAGGATCAGGGCCGATTTGCCTTTCCTTTGGAGATGTCCTTTCTGGCCGATCGATACCAACAGTTTACCGATGACACCTCACAATACGATCTATTCAAAAGCTTTATGGTCAGCGATTACGATATTTACAAATCACTGATATTCGCTCGAATTACCTTGCAAGAAGACGAATATGTCCTTTATGACAAACTGTTCCGTCTGATGTATAAGGAGGTTAAGAAGCCCCAAATCTATGTGTATCTCTATCAGACGACCGAGCGATTGCTGGATAATATCAAAAAGAGGGGGCGGGATTACGAGCAAAATATCACGCCAGAGTATCTCGAAAATATCAACAAGGGCTATTTAGGATTCATTAGGGGCTACCCCCAACAGAACAATCTGGTCATCGAACTCGGAGAGCTCGATTTTGTGGAAAATCAGGAAGATTACGAGCTCATCATCAATAAGATCGTAAAGTTTGCGTTGGGGCTGCCGCGGTGAATTTTGACCAAAAATCCCACACCACTACCCCAACGCTGACCGAAATGTTCAGGGAATGCTTGGTGCCGAACTGGGGGATTTCCAACACGCCGTCACAGGCGTTTACTACCTTCTGATCCACTCCCTTCACCTCGTTGCCGAAAATTAAGGCGTATTTTTTCGAGGTTTGGATGTGGAATTCATGTAGCA
>NZ_JBGTHY010000412.1:0-4772 GCF_041745955.1 Pricia sp. | reverse complement strand
CTGATCCCGACGGGCAAGGTGCGCGAATGGCAGATTAAATATCCCAAGTGGAACGGATTTATTATCCAGACCTTTTTAAACCGTTATACCGAACTGCAGAATACGATCAATGATCTAAGCTTTAAGAATATCGATGAGCGATTATACAACTATCTCATCCAATATCATCATAGACAGGGAGATGAAAAAGTGCTGCTGACGCATCAAAGATTGGCCAACGAACTGGGAACCACTAGGGTGGTAATTTCAAGATTACTCAAGGAATTCGAAAAAAGGGGAGTTGTTGAATTGCTCAGGGGAAGCGTAATACTAAATCTAAGGGGAGCGAGTTTCGGCCGAATAGTGCTTTTCATAGGAAACGGTGTTGGGGTCAACCTGATTGCGTAAAAAAGAACCATCCATTTCACGTAACATGGGCGAATTCCTCACAGAATGCAATAATACAAAGGACAACTTTGGCTTGGAATATTAATCAACTAAAAACAAGAAGGATGAAAAATATTGTAATCACAGGTAGCAGTAGCGGCTTTGGGTATTTGAGCACCTTGACCCTGGCACGAAAAAGTTACAAAGTTTGGGCGACCATGAGAAACCTCGACACCAACAATGCCCCTAAAAAGGATGAACTTTTAAAAATTGCAGAAAAGGAAAATCTGAACATTTCCGTAATCGAATTGGATGTTACCCAGGATGATTCGGTCACCACGGCGATAAGGACCATAATTGCCGAAGATGGACGAATCGACCATTTGATCAACAACGCAGGGTATATGTTCGTTGGCGTTACAGAAGCCTATAGCATTGCGCAGGCCAAGGAGCAGTTCGAGGTCAATTTCTTCGGGATTGTGAGAATGGTCAAAGCGGTCGCGCCACACATGCGCAAACAAAAGGAAGGTCTCCTTATTAACGTCACCTCGATAGCGGGGCGTCTCTCCTTTCCGTATTTCGGTTTATACTGTGCGAGCAAACATGCCGTGGAGGCCTATTCCCAAGCGTTGCGATATGAACTGGCCCCCTTTGGCATTGAAGTAAGTATCGTCGAACCAGGGCCTTTCGGCACCAATCTCCTTTTTTCCGGCCCCGAAGAAGCGGACCGAACCGCATTTGACGGGTATGGGGAGCATAAAAACACGCCCCAAGCTATGCTCCAAAACTTTGATGCCTTTTTTAAAGGTGATGATGCCCCAAGTCCGCAATTGGTGGCAGACGATATTGCCGGACTTGTCGAAGCTCCTCGGGGAACAAGGGAGGAAAGGATCGTTTCGGGCATAGATTATGGGGCTTTGGATTACAACGAAAAGGTACTGCCGATACAAAGGTCATTGGTCAGGGATGCTTTTCAGATGCCCCACTTATTGGAGATTGCTCAGCAAAAGTCGGTGAAAAATGTCATTCCAAAGACCAAGGACCAAAATTTATGAAAAAAAAATTGAATGTGATTCAGCCGACCAGAAAGAAAAAGGAGCATTAATGGATGACAATTGGTTGATTATCGAACAAATGATTTAAATGCGGTAATTAGGGGGAATGTCCAAGAATCCAAAAAACAAATCCATTAAGCTTATAAAAAATGATAAAACTACTTTATTTACTGACCATCTTTTCCTTTTGTTCATGAGGGGAAGAAGTAAAAAAAAAGGGACAATCAAGATTTTATTACCAAATTGAAGGCTTACAAAGAGCTTGAAACTGAAAAAGAAAGCAAGAAACAATTCATCGAGGAGTATCTCTATGCCGTAAACTCGCCAGATTGGAAGTCAAGACCTTTGAATATCGTCGGAATCCCGATGGCTTTTGAGAAGAACATTCGGCTTTCAGAAAGTCGTTTCCGGATTACAAGTCGACCATCAAGTATTTGACCGTTGATGACAATTATGGGATGGTTTGGTTGAACATAGAGGCTACATACGCGGAGACATTCGCTTTCGAAAATAGCTCCTATGGCGACGGTTTACCCCCGAAAGTCGAGGCCAAAAATCAGGAACTGTCCTGGGAAGAGACCTGGTATTTCATCGTAGTCGATGGATAATTCGGTGAGAAGTTTGATATTTTGAAGGATAATTATGCTGTTCTCAAAGGCTTGGGGGCAACAGAGTAATACTTAAAGGATATGTAGATAGGTTTGCACTCTTACAGAAGTTCTAGCCCAACGTATTTCCAAAACCAATATCATGGAAATTTTCGCCATCGACAATCCTTTAATTTTCAGATTCGATTCCTATGAAAACTAATTTCTGTCGTAACTATTTGACCAATAAAATAATTGTAATCCACAACATATGAAAAACACGATTCAATTTGATTTTTGGATTCTATTGATCAGTTTACTACTGACCAATTTTTCCTTGGCACAGGAGATAATATCACAAACCGACGATGAAATCATTGAATGGCTCCGACAAAACAGTATACCCATTGAACATCTTGAAGCCGAAAATGGCTTTTCGGATCTGCAGCCATTAAAGAAAATACTGAAAAATGTCAAGGTCGTCGGGTTGGGGGAAAATACCCATGGAACCCGGGAATTTTTTCAAATTAAACATCGGCTGTTGGAATTCCTGGTCACGGAAATGAGTTTTAACGGTTTTGCTATCGAAGCAGGCTATGCCCCATGTACGCCGATCAATGATTACGTCTTATACGGTAAGGGGGATCGGGAAGATGTTTTGACAGGTCAAGGCTTTGTTGTATGGGACACCAAGGAAATGGCCGCCATGATCGACTGGATACGGGACTACAATGAAGACGTCCCAATGAATAAAAAAGTGCGGTTTTACGGCCTTGATTATGCCTATAACGGACTGGGCGCTCAAAGGATATTGGGGTATTTACAAAGGAATGGTGCAGACAACGTCCTTGCCGTTGATTCACTGTTCCAGAACATTGCCAAAATAGAAAGGGAGCGCTGGCCCCTTAATATGTCAAAAGTCCAAGATGGACTGAAGGGACTGGTGCCCAAGGTACAATTGCTAATCGACTATCTAGCAACGAACAAAGAAAAATTATCATCCAAATCGAGTAGCCCGGAGTTAGATGGGATTATGATGCACACAATGGCAATAAAGCAATGGGTTGTCAATAATATCAGCGATTCCATACCAGCTTCCGCTATCGCTAATATGGCACGATCCAGGAGTATGGCAAATAATTTGTTTCAAATTTTGGATATCGATGAAGCTGTAAAAAAGGTGGTAGTATGGGAACATAATGTTCATGTTGGCATAGGTGAGATGGAAACCGGGGAACCGAATATGGGTGATGAGTTTAGAACTAAATACGGCGACGCCTATTACGCTATGGGATTTGAATTTAACGAAGGCTCTTATCAATCAAGAATCGTTTTACCAGATAATTCACTGGGGGACCTAAAAACTAATTCTGTTGCCCCCGCACCCGAAGGCTATTTGGCTTGGTATCTATCCAAGGCAATGAAGGGTATCTCATTTTTAGATTTACGAACCCCCGTATCGGTTTCTTCAATTGAAAAATGGATGAATACGCCACAAACTTTTCGCTACTTTGGTTGGTTAAGACATGATATTTCCCTGCGAAAAACAATACCCAGGGTTCGATATGATGGCATTTTGTTCATTGAAGAAACATCGCCGACAATACCAACATCCAATGCCCTAATGACAGTAGCTAAAGGAGAGGGATTATAATGCAAGGTAAAGCGTTCTAGGCAATGACCATTGCTACTAACCTTAAATACTCCGGTTACCTAGTTTGCGAACACATATGGATCACCAATGACGAACCCAATACTTAAACGTCGCAAAGTTCAATTAAACGATGGTATTTGCCTTAAAATAGGCTTGACTGCTACTTGAATATCAGAAGTCACCTATTCGGTGAGCATATTTTTCAAAGAAGCTTGAAAGCCCTATTTATAGGGGTTTTAAGAGATAGGTTCTGGTGCGTCCGCTCCACAAATAAACCCTGTAAACGCTTTGTTTACGGGGTTTTTTTATTTTGCCTTGACAAAATTGTTGACAAATCCGTTCAGTCTCTAGGCCACCATTTCATCGGTCATTCTATTTTCATCAAATTTTGTTGAGCTGGCCATAACGAAATAGATATTCCTTTAAATAAAATTCCTTGGTCCCTGGATTCAGGAAAGAGCTTTGGATCAAGGATTCGACCAAGGCCTGCTTGGTACGAAAAGGTTTTAAAAGCTTTTCCATCCGTTGTTCCCCAATCCCCAATCTCCTGCCGAATTCCTGAAAGTCATGTAGCCCCACACGTCCGTTTGTCCTTACTTCATTGCATTCAAAACCATCTATGAACAAGCCCTCATTCAAGGCAAAATCCCTGTCATTTACATGGATTCGGGTGTTTATCAAATCATAGGAAGGGCTTAGGGTATGGTCTCCATTTGGGGTTTCGAGCAACGAAAAGTTTTTCAAATGGGCATCTCCATTGGAGAACAAATAATTGAATACCACCAATCGGAAGAACTTCTCCAACGCTATCCGGTATGCCGGAACATAACTTTTTATCAGTTCGCCAATTTCCTCATAGCTATGGTTATACTTGAATTCATCACCATCATTTTCTGAGGTTTTCCCCGCCAATGAGGCAAAATCCTCTACCCCCAATTTATTTCCGTCCTCCTTGACATCAAAACGTTTTGTAATATAGGCCGGTTCCCCATTACTAAAGAATATCAATGCGTTCTCAGCAGTTTGGATACCATAGGCCTGCCTGGCAATTTGCATGGTCAAATGCTCGTTGGCAGGGATTTGACCGACCTTTTTTAAATCTCTCGGTAT
>NZ_JBGTHY010000411.1:0-2289 GCF_041745955.1 Pricia sp. | reverse complement strand
CGTGTTTATGGATTCCACTAGTAAAACAACGACCATCGATTTTAGGGAAAAAGCGCCGTTGCTTGCCACGCCCGATATGTTTTTGGATGAACAGGACAAGCTTATTGAAGGTAGCAACCACAACGGACTAAAATCCGTGGGCGTTCCCGGAACCGTGGCAGGGCTCTATATGGCGCATGGCAAATACGGTTCATTACCTTGGAAAAAGCTGGTGCAGCCTGCTATCGATCTGGCCAGGAAAGGGATCGTTCTTTCGTATACCCTTTCCTCCCATGCTAAAGATATACGTTCAGGTCCATCTCCCGATTTTATGAAAAATTACTTTAACGATTCTGGGGGTATGTTGCTCGAACACGGAGACCTATGGAAGCAAAAAGAATTGGCAAATACCCTAAAAGAAATCAAAAGACATGGTAGGGATGGGTTCTATAAAGGCAAGGTGGCCCAAGAAATTGCAGCCTACATGAAAAACAACGGCGGTCTTATTGGCCATGAAGATCTTGAAAAATATACCGCTATTGAACGTGAGCCCGTAAAAGGCACCTATCATGGCTATGACATATATTCCATGCCCCCGCCCAGTTCCGGAGGTGTGGCCTTGATTGAAATGATGAATCTGATAGAGCTGGCCAACCTTGATTCCGTAGCCTTCAATTCCACCGAATATGTACATCTTGTAGCCGAAACCATGCGAAGGGCCTTTGCCGATAGGGCCGAACATCTTGGAGATCCCGATTTCAATCCCGATCTGCCCCTTGATAAGTTGATTTCAAAGGATTTTGCTAAAATGCGATATGACAATATCGATTTTTATAATGCTTCCGTGAGCGATTCGACCCGATTTGGACAGCTTAATGACGGTACGAATACCACCCATTTATCGGTAATGGACAAAGACCATAATGCCGTATCGCTTACCTATACTTTGGAACACTCCTATGGATCTGAAATGGGTTCCCAAAAACTGGGGTTTATCTTCAACAATGAGATGGGGGACTTTAATCCGCAACCGGGCTATACGAATAGCAGTGGACTGATAGGAAGCGACCCGAACCTTATCCGGCCCGAAAAACGGATGCTTTCGAGCATGACACCTACCATCGTGGCCAAAGTCGGAACACCTTATTTGGTAATCGGTAGTCCTGGAGGGAGAACGATTATCAACACCGTTTTCCAAACCGTTCTGAACGTATTGGGATATGAAATGCCGATCGAGAAAGCCATAGAAACGATGAAGATTCACCATCAATGGCTGCCCGATCAACTGGAGTTTGAAAAGTATCTGCTTTCACCGGATACCCAAAAGTCCCTTGAAAAAATGGGCCATAAAACTCGGGGAGTAGAAAATCTGGGTCGGTTGATGGGCATTATTTATGATCCTGAACTGAATATTTATATCGGAGCTTCCGATTCTTCGAGTCCTGATGGGGCGCCGATCGGGTATTGAAATTCCAAACCAATATGCACGTCTTTACTCGGCATCCCAAAAAATACGATCTAGCAAGCTGACAGAAGGAATATTCTGTCCGTTTCGGCTAGTTTCATTATCGGGATATGGCAATCTTCTAATGTATTCCCCGTTCAATCCCGTATTTAGGTTAGCCGGTAAGGTCATGTCCTTGTACTGGTAGTCGAACCGACGTGCATCGTTCCATGCCTCGGGATGTAAGAACAAGGCCACCCATTTTTCCTTAAAAATGGCATCGACCGTAAACGCGCCTTCGCCCATACTTACCTGCGGACTCGCCAAATAGGCGTCTATATCGGCTTGGGGGACTTCCAACATTTCCATATGGGCCATGATACCGTCCAAATAGGCTTGATAGGATCTTGGTTTATCAACTATAAACGCTGCTTCGGCCTCTATAAATTTTTGTTCGCTATAGGTAGCGATTAAGATAGGTGCCGTTTCGGAGGTATAAAATTGGTCTTCGATAAGGGTGGATCTTGCCCCTTGTTCAGGTGCATTCCCCCTACCTGCACCATTTTCGGTACCCACAAATTCCCCATCATCGGTCGTGCCCACCATGAGCTTTAATCTGGGATCTACGGCATCGTACGAAGTTCCGTCCAACGCCTGGATAAACTGTTCCGATATCCAACCGCCCAACAACAGATCGGCATTGTTCCTGGCGATATTGAACCATGGATTGACCGATTGTTCGAAAAAATCGACCCTGGCGTTATCATCATTGGATTGAAATCCATTGTCGACCGCGGTCAACACTTCTGTTGCGCTATAGCCCTGTACATCCTTCAAATGGATCATATATCTCGCCTTTAGCATGT
>NZ_JBGTHY010000410.1:0-2701 GCF_041745955.1 Pricia sp. | reverse complement strand
AAAGCCTCTTACGGGGTCAAGAAAGGAAACGCCGCCGCGGAAAGGATACTGGAAATTCTGGAAACGGAAAATCCCATATCCGACAAGCCCAATGCCACCGAAAAAACCAGTTTCGAAAAAGGGATCACGCTCGAAAATATCTCTTTCAAATATGAGGATGATTATGTATTGAAAAACTTCGATCTCATTGTTCAAAAAGGGCAGACTATTGCCTTGGTTGGCCAATCTGGAAGCGGCAAGAGTACCATTGCCAATCTGGTAACCCGTTTTTACGACGTCAATCAGGGAAAAATTAAAATCGATGGTACCGATATAAAGGATATCACTAAAAAATCATTGCGGCAGCTGATGGGACTGGTTACCCAAGATTCCATTCTGTTCAATGACAGCGTGGCCAAAAACATTTCCCTGGGCAAAGAAACCGCGAGTCGGGAGGAAATTATAGAAGCGGCCAAAATTGCGAACGCGCACGAATTTATAGAGGGCCTTCCCAAAGGTTACGATACTAATATCGGCGATAGCGGCAACAAATTGAGTGGCGGACAAAAACAACGTTTGTCGATTGCCCGGGCCGTCCTTAAAAATCCACCGATCATGATCTTGGACGAGGCCACCTCGGCCCTTGATACGGAAAGCGAACGTTTGGTGCAGGACGCGCTGGAGAAAATGATGCGAAACCGCACCTCCATCGTCATTGCGCACCGACTTTCCACCATTCAAAACGCCAACAAGATTGTTGTGCTACAAAGGGGGGAAGTTGTTGAGCAGGGCTCTCACATCGAACTACTTGCGCAAAACGGAGTGTATAAGAAGTTGGTGGAAATGCAGTCATTAGGTTGAGCAGGGTTACAGATTTCAGGTCACAGGTTAAAATTTTTAAAACTTTAGTTGTTTCCTAATTTGATGTCTTAAACCTTTTCCTAATTTTAGCGTCTAATCACAGAAAACACCTCCGAATATTGATCGCCGAAGAAACTTTAGTGCAGGATCTACAGCATCCGGAAACCCGTTCGCAGGCTTTCAAGGTGCTCGTCGACACCTACAAACAGAGGTTGTATTGGCACATTCGAAGAATCGTGCTGAACCACGACGACGCCGATGATGTTCTGCAGAATACGTTTATCAAGGTGTACCGGAATATCGAGGGCTTTAAGGGCGAAAGCAAGCTGTATTCGTGGATGTACCGTATCGCAACGAACGAGGCCTTGTCCCTTTTGAAAAGCAACGCCAGAAAACTCGACATAGGTACTGGGGAATTACAGGATAGGATGCTTGGCAACCTAAAGGCGGATGTCTATTTTGAGGGTGACGCCATTCAGTTGAAATTGCAAAAAGCGATCGCCACCCTTCCGGAAAAACAGAAGCTCGTTTTTAACATGAAGTATTTCGAGGAACTGAAGTATACCGAAATTTCGGAAATTCTGGAAACCTCTGTAGGCGGACTGAAAGCCTCATACCATTTGGCGGTAAAAAAAATAGAGGCGTATCTGAAAGAAGGGGGCTAATATTTTAAGACCTTACAGCAGATGATTAGATTATAGGAAGTGATATCTCGAAAAAAAATCAAAGGTACCACACAATCGGTCGAAACTTATAAAAATGCTACCCATTGGATTAAATATTAAACCTTTTAAGCATTTGACAGTCAAAGTAAAACAATGAAGGAACTGAATCAAAAAAATCCGTTTAAAACTCCCGAAGGGTATTTCGAGGATTTTTCCAACGCCCTTTTGAAAAGGCTTCCGGAGAAAGATACCTATATTCCCGAAAATGAAGGATTTATCGTTCCGGATGCCTATTTTGAAGGTGTACACGAACACATCCGACAAAGACTGGAAGCGGAGGAAACCAAGGTCATCCCCTTACATCCTTACAAAAAATTGTACTTCGCTGCGGCATCCATCGCTGCGGTTGCCCTAGTAGTTTTTATGTTAAACTCAAATACATCCCAAGAAATAACTTTTGAAGACATTGCCAATTCCGAAATAGATACCTATTTTGAGATAAACTCTTTGGATTTCAGTCCGTATGAAATCGCTGAAGTAGTACCTGTAGATGAATTGGAAATCAGTGATCTGATGTCAAATACATTTAATGAGGATGTTATCTTCAACTACCTTGACAGCCATACCGACGAATTCGAAGAACTAAACCTTGAATACGATGAATAATATAAAACTACTGTTCGTATGGACATTGCTACTGACCTCATCGCAATTTTACGCACAGCACAAACCCGATAAGGACAAAATAAAATCCCTCAAAATAGCCTTTATTACGGAACGTTTGGCTTTAAGTTCTAAGGAAGCCCAAGCGTTTTGGCCCGTGTACAACGAGTATGAAGAAAAACGTGAGGCTATGCGGGAAAGGGAACATACGCAGATACGCGAGAAAATACGCAATTCGGAAAATCTATCGGAAAAAGAGGCCGCCGAGCTTATCAAACACTACCTAAGGTTCGAGGAAGAAGAAGAAGAGCTTGATAAAAATTTTTTAGAGAGTATTGGAAAGGTCATTCCGGCAAAAAAGACGCTTCTATTACTGCGTTCGGAGTATGAGTTCAAAAAACAGCTGTTGAAGCAGTACCGGCATAATAAGGGGTGAGCTATACCCCATCTGCCTGCCGTTGGCGGAAAATCGTGCAGGTCGACCCGTTTCATCTGAACACCAACTTGGCAATCCTGTTCCTACCCGCGGCATA
>NZ_JBGTHY010000409.1:0-5747 GCF_041745955.1 Pricia sp. | reverse complement strand
CGCCCATTATCGGTGCGGGGCTATTTGTCGATAACGAGATCGGCGGCGCTACGGCCACCGGAGTTGGGGAAGAAGTCATTCGTACCATGGGTAGTTTCTTGATCGTAGAGCTTATGCGGCAAGGCAAAAGTCCGCAAGAGGCCTGTGAAGAAGGGGTAAGGCGCATCCTTGCCAAAAACAAGGATAAACAGGACTTTCAGATCGGCTTTATCGCCATTAATAAAAAAGGGGAGACTGGCGGGTATTGTATCCATCCCGGGTTCAGCTATCGCACGTATTCGGGGGAAGGGCATTTTAACACGCCCTCCACCTCTTACCTTGATTCGTAGTTTGGAACGAAATTCCCAACACCGAGTCTATAATTTGATTTTGTACCGCTAACTTTATATTTTTAATTTCGACAGATGTCAACACAAAAACGCCTCTTTCTCCTTGATGCCTACGCCCTTATTTTCCGTGGATATTATGCCCTGATAAAAAATCCGAGAATAAATTCCAAGGGAATGGATACCTCCGCTATCATGGGCTTTATGAATTCCCTTTTCGATGTCATCAAACGGGAGAGGCCCGATCATCTGGCCGTGTGTTTCGATAAGGATGGTAGTGCCGAACGTGTCGAAATGTATGCAGACTATAAGGCCAATCGCGACGAGACGCCCGATGCCATCAGAACGGCTATTCCTTGGATACAGAATATTCTGAAGGCCATGCATATACCTTGTATCGAATTGTCGGGGCTAGAGGCAGACGACGTCATCGGTACCTTGGCCAAACAGGCCGAAAAGGAAGATTATAAGGTCTTTATGGTCACTCCCGATAAGGATTTTGCACAGCTGGTTTCCGAAAACATCTTTATGTACCGACCGGCGCGTATGGGCAACGGTATCGAAATATGGGGCATTCCCGAAGTGCGGAAGCGTTTTGGGGTCGAGCGGCCGGAACAGGTCATCGACTACTTGGGGATGATGGGCGATGCCAGCGACAATATTCCCGGACTTCCCGGTGTCGGCGATAAAACGGCCAAAAAGTTCATCAAGCAGTTCGGTTCGATGGAAGGCCTGTTGGAAAATACCGACAAATTGAAGGGTAGAATGAAGGAGAAGATCGAGGAAAGTGCGGAGCTGGGAAGACTATCCAAAAAACTGGCCACCATAATTATCGATTGTGATGTCACCTTCGATGCCGAAGATTATGAACTTTCGAAGCCCGATAGCGAAAAAGTGCAAGTGCTTTTTGAAGAGCTGGAGTTCCGTCGTCTAAAAGACCAATTCATCAAAATATTTTCCGGGGAAGACGATACGGTCCAAGCGCAGGTCAGCAGTACCCCGACGGCAAAGGCTCAAGCGAACGAAGCAGGAGGCGGACAGTTTTCATTGTTCGGTGGCGAAGCGGGGGATTCGGGAGAAACTATAAAGGACTTCAACAGCCGAAAGACCATCAAAGAGGTATCGCACTCGTACCAAAGCGTCGCCCAAGGTATGGCCATGGAACTCTTCCTAAAAAATTTGATGAAGCAGACATCCGTTTGTTTCGATACCGAGACGACGGACTTGAATCCGTTGTCCGCCGAATTGGTGGGTATCGCCTTTTCTTGGGAAGCCACGAAAGGCTTTTATGTTCCCTTTCCTGCAAAGAAGGAAGAAGCCCAAGGGCTTATCGAACAGCTCCGTCCGTTTTTTGAATCCGAAAACATCGAGAAGGTCGGCCAAAATCTAAAGTACGATATCAAAGTACTCGATAAGTACACTATTAAGGTCAAGGGGCGCTTTTTCGACACGATGATCGCACACTATCTGATCAATCCCGATATGCGGCATAATATGGATGTGCTGGCCGAAACCTATCTCAACTATACGCCTGTTTCCATTGCAGAACTGATCGGTAAAAAAGGAAAGAACCAGCTCAATATGCGGGATGTTCCTTTGGAAAAACAGACGGAGTACGCCGTCGAGGATGCCGATATCACCTTTCAGCTGGCGCAGCATTTCAGTCCCGAACTGGCCGAAGCCAAGACCGATAAACTCTTCAACGACATCGAGATTCCGCTGCTGCGGGTGTTGGCCGATATGGAACTGGAAGGTATTAATCTGGATAAAAAATTCCTGAACTCCCTATCCGAAGATTTGGAAAATGACATCAAAAATCTGGAAGAAATCATCTATAGGGAAGCGGGGGAGGAATTCAATATCGGTTCTCCCAAACAATTGGGGGAAATCCTTTTCGATAAAATGAAACTGGTCGACAAACCCAAGAAAACGCGGACCGGTCAATACTCCACCGCCGAGGATACCCTTTCCTACTTGTCCAAAGATCATAAAATCATTCAGCAAGTCTTGGAGTATCGGGGACTGAGCAAACTGAAAAGTACCTACATCGACGCCCTTCCGGAACAGATAGCGCCATCCACGGGACGCGTACATACCGATTACATGCAGACCGTAGCGGCTACGGGAAGATTGAGCAGCAACAATCCCAACCTGCAGAACATTCCTATCAGAACCGAACGCGGACGGCAGGTGCGCAAGGCCTTCATCCCTCGAGACGAGAACTACGTACTGCTGGCCGCGGATTATTCACAGATCGAGCTCCGGATCATCGCTGCCCTGAGCGAGGAGACCACCATGATCGAGGCGTTCACGAACGGGGAGGATATTCACGCATCCACGGCATCCAAGGTATTCAACGTGCCTATCGATGAGGTCACCCGCGCGCAGCGCAGCAATGCCAAAACGGTCAACTTCGGCATTATCTACGGCGTATCCGCCTTCGGACTGAGCAACCAGACAGACCTGTCCCGATCAGAGGCTAAGGAACTGATTGATACCTATTATAGGACCTATCCCAAGCTTCGCAATTATATGGGCGAGCAGATCGATTTCGCTCGTGAAAATGGCTATGTGCAGACCATTTTGGGAAGGCGTAGGTACTTAAAGGACATCAACGGCAGTAACCAAGTGGTACGCGGAGCGGCGGAACGTAACGCCGTTAACGCCCCGATCCAGGGTAGTGCGGCCGATATCATAAAAATTGCGATGATCAATATCCACAAAAAACTATCCGAAGGAAACTATAAAAGTAAAATGCTCTTGCAGGTACACGATGAATTGGTGTTCGACATCCACAAACCCGAATTGGATGAACTCAAGCCGTTGATAAAATCCGAAATGGAGAACGCCTATAAGCTATCAGTGCCCTTAGATGTGGAGTTGGGCATCGGCGATAACTGGTTGGAGGCGCATTGAATCATTGCTGTGGTAATAGGTTCTTAACAGACATCAAATTTACTAAACCGTTCCGAGTTTGATGCTATCGATGATTCCCCGCTACAAAATCGGATCGTAATTTCCGCAAAGAGCCTGAAAATCAGTGATATGATTTTTGAGAACCATTGGGGGTGTTGAAACTGATATATAGCAATTTTCCAGATTACAGAAAATTACAGTGATAGTTTCAGTTTTTATTTTATTTGGTATCAGATATTATTATTTCTTCGACCCCGTAAAATTTGAAAGCGAACATTGTTTTTCACATCATTATAGGCCCCTAATTACCTATACGGTACTCTTTTTTGCTTCGTTCTGGATTCTGATATTGGTTTTTTGAATTTTTTTGGAATACAGGTTAGAGAGCCATTGATTTTGTGTTTCACTGATCTAGGATTCGGCTCATAACACCTTTGTCTCGTCCACCGCGGCAGAAAAACACGCTAACCTTCCGAAGGACACCTATTTCTCATGGAGCGTTACAGCAGTTCAGACTTCAAATTGATCTATCCGCTAATGGGGTGTAATTTAAAAATGCCGATGGCCTGCAATTCCCTTTTCACCTACAAAAATTCCCGTTTCACAACATTTTTTCCCCAGTACGCCAAGAACGGAATACTTTTATCCTAAAATCCCGTCCCTAACGGAAACAAGTGATGAAAAAGTATTTTAGTCTTTTGCTCCTATTGACGATTACCCTGATCGGTAACGCCCAATCCGATACTTCGGAAAGCGAACCGACTGCTAAAACACAACGGGCCGTGGAGCCCAAGGTCAAGGTATTCCCGAACCCTGCAACGAATGTAGTCAATGTTCTCGGTCTAAGAAACACGGAGAAGGCAGATATCATCATATCGGATATCTATGGTAACACTGTTTCTTCCCATCAGTGGGCCATTCGGCGCAATGCCCTGAACATTCCTATTGCTACACTTAGACCAGGGGCGTATATCATCCGAGTACATTCGGATGAACAACAGGTACGGACGAAATTCTACAAGCAGTAAGACCACCATAAACGAATCATCCGACAACCAAAAAAGATTCAAGTATCCCTTTACTTTCCAAAGGCCGCATCGCTATTCGATGCGGCCTTTTTGATGATGCCATCTTTGAAGAGACCGGGGTCAATTCGGGTCTAGAATCCTAAATAAAAAAATATCGGATTGACCACGTATTACTCCGGTGGAATCACCCTAAATCTTTAAAATAAATATTCGGAAACAAGGGTTTGCAATATAACTTTATTAGTGTACATTTGCAGCCCGTTTTCGGGAGAGTACAACTAATTTTAAAGTTACCACAGTGGATACATTAAGTTATAAGACCGTTTCGGCCAACAGGAAGACTGTTGACAAACAATGGGTTTTGGTAGATGCAGAAGGGGAGACGTTGGGTCGAATGGCCTCTAAGGTCGCCAAAATGCTCAGAGGAAAGCACAAGCCGAATTTTACCCCCCACGTCGATTGTGGTGACAACGTTATCGTCATCAATTCAGAAAAGGTGACTATGACCGGCAATAAATGGGAAGATAAGGTCTACCAGCGCTACACGGGCTATCCCGGTGGGCAGCGATCGAAATCCGCAAAAGAGGTCTTGGCCAAGCATCCGGAACGAATCGTAGAAAAGGCGATCAAGGGTATGCTTCCCAAAAATAAACTGGGTGCCGAGCTTTTTAGAAATCTTAAGGTAGTGGTGGGTTCCGAGCACAACCATGAAGCCCAAAAACCAACGCTTATCAATTTAAAAGAATTCAAATAAATGGAGACCATTCACAAAATTGGGAGAAGAAAAACGGCGGTCGCCCGTGTCTATGTTTCGGAAGGAAAAGGAAATATTACGGTAAATCAAAGGGACCTCAATGACTACTTTTCCACGGCGACCCTACAGTACAAGGTGAAACAACCTTTTTCATTGACCGGCAGCGAAGACATATACGATGTAAATGTAAATGTCTATGGCGGCGGAATCACAGGTCAGGCAGAAGCTATCCGCTTGGCGCTTTCTAGGGTTATGTGCGAGGTAGACGCGGAAAACAGGACCGTGCTCAAGCCCGAAGGTCTTTTGACCCGTGATCCAAGAATGGTGGAACGTAAGAAATTCGGTCAGAAGAAGGCCCGTAAGAAATTCCAGTTCTCTAAACGTTAAGAGTATCGGCATCCATCTTCGGATTCTTTCTGGGGATGGATGTTTCATTTATCTATTTTTTAACCTAGTTCATTGAAAGTCCTGTTCCCAATACATCTTTGGGATAGGGATAAATTAAAGACTGTCTTTTTTTATTAGGATGGTTTTTTCGGTAGATTTTGCCTTCAGGCATTAGATCACCGTTAGTTTAGCATCTAAATACCAGAGGCTTTCCGGCCCAACTGTCGGGATACCACTCGGGTATTGCCTATTCAAAGGAACGTAAACTAAAGTAAACATGGCGAAAGTCGAAGTAAAACAATTATTGGAAGCAGGTGTACATTTTGGACACCTCAC
>NZ_JBGTHY010000408.1:0-2440 GCF_041745955.1 Pricia sp. | reverse complement strand
AATATCCTTTGCAGTGGTTCAATTATTTTGATTTTTGGAAGGATAGGGATGAGAAAAGTTAGGAGTCAAAGGTAATTGGCAGTAATGGATTCGAGTGGCGGCGGGCCCAGAATTCAATTTTTTTAAAGGTCTATAGGCAGCTATTTTAAGATGTGCAGGAAATCGCAATAAATGAAAGAGGTTCTCATCATACATTACTCCCAGACCGGACAGTTGACGACCATTCTAGAAAATATGGCCAGCACCCTTACAGGCGATAACATCAATATTTCCCATTTCGAAATAGTGCCCAAGCCCCAATTTGGCTTCCCTTGGAAACCGGAGCGGTTTTATGATGTTTTCCCTGAAACCTTTATGCAGATTCCTTCAGGTTTCCATCGTCCTAAACCCGAAATCCTTGAAAATAAATACGATTTGGTGATTTTGGGATATCAGGTCTGGTATTTGACCCCGTCCATCCCAATAAATTCCTTTTTAAAATCCGATTTTGCGAAACTACTACTGAAAGACACTCCCGTAGTTTCGGTGGTGGCCTGTCGGAACATGTGGATACAGGCGCAGGAAAAAATAAAACGTCTATTGGCTTCCGTTGATGCCAAACTCGTCGGACACATTGCCCTGGTAGACCGCCATATCAACCACATCAGCGTAATTACCATCGAACATTGGATGTTATCCGGCCGTAAGGACAGGTATTTGGGTATCTTCCCAAAACCGGGCATTTCGGATACCGATATAGACAAAGCCTCAAAATTCGGACATCCTATTAAAGCAGCCTTGAAAGCGAATGATTTTTCAAATCTCCAGGACGAACTATTGTTGCTGGGTGCCGTTCGGGTAAACCCTTATTTGGTGCGTACCGACGAAAGGGGCAACGTGCTGTTCTCGAAATGGGCGAACTTGCTCATGGCAAAAGGCCGACCCGGCGAACCTAAACGCCTTAAATGGATCGGTTTCTTCAAGTTTTACCTGAAATTTGCCATCTGGTTCATAGCACCTCTAGTTTTTGTGGTATTTTTGCTCACTTATTTCCCCATGACCAAAAAGCGGAACAGGGAGCGGAAATACTACGCTTCCGTAGCTTTAAAGCATACATAATGAAGGACGTTTACATTACACGGATCGCCAAATTTTTGCCCAACGAACCTGTTGACAACGAGCAGATGGAGGAAAAGCTAGGTGTTATCGATGGAAGGGTTTCCAAAGCCAGACGCCTCGTGCTCCGTAACAATAAGATCAAGACCCGATACTACGCCATTGATGAGAATGGCAAGGTTACCCATAATAATGCCCAATTGGCCGCTGCTGCCGTGGAGGCTCTTTGCGATGACCAATTTACCACGAAAGATATAGAGCTGTTGTCTTGCGGCACTTCGAGTCCGGATCAGATATTGCCCTCGCACGCCAGCATGGTACACGGTTATTTAAAGAATCGGAATATGGAGATCAACTCGCCCTCAGGTGCGTGTTGCTCGGGTATGAACGCCTTGAAATACGGATATCTTTCCATCAAGGCCGGCCAGTCCGAAAATGCCGCCTGCACTGGTAGCGAACGCACCTCTTCGTGGATGAAAGCCGAGGTCTTCGAGAATGAAGTGGCCCATCTGAAAGAAGTGGAAGAAAATCCGATTTTGGCCTTCAACAAGGAATTTTTACGCTGGATGCTCTCCGACGGCGCAGGTGCCGTACTTTTGGAAGATGCCCCAAACGGGCCACATCCCCTAAAAATAGAATGGATTAACGGCTATTCATACGCCCATGAAATGGAAACCTGTATGTATGCAGGGGCCGAAAAGGAAGCCGACGGCCACTTGACACCATGGAGCGAAATTCCCGCCGAACAATGGGGAAAAAAGTCGCTATTTGCGATGAAGCAGGATACCCGCCTTTTGGGAAGCAACATCTTAAAAAAAGGCGTTGACAGCTTAAAACAGATCTATGAAAAACACCATATCGGTCCGGATGATGTCGATTACTACCTGCCTCATATATCGTCCTTTTACTTTAAACAGGGCCTGTACGATGAAATGAAAGAGCAAGGTGTCGAGATGTCTTGGGACAAATGGTTCCTGAACCTTGAACACATTGGCAATATTGGTGCCGCATCGATTTATGTAATGCTGGAAGAGTTGGTCGCTTCCGGAAAACTGAAAAAAGGTGATAGAATTCTCTGCCATGTTCCCGAAAGTGCCCGGTTCTCGTATATGTACGCTTACCTTACCTTGTGCTGATGAGCAATTCAGGGCCATATATTGCCGTAGGAAAACTGCTCCAAAGTTTGATTCCACAAAAAGATCCTTTTGTTATGGTCGATACCCTGGCAGAATACACCGAAAAACGGATCGTATCCCATTTTAGGGTGCCGGCTAACAGTATATTGGTTACCGAGAACCATTTTTCGGAACCAGGTCTCATTGAAAACATGGCCCAGACCATTGCG
>NZ_JBGTHY010000407.1:0-1865 GCF_041745955.1 Pricia sp. | reverse complement strand
CACCATCCTTTGCTATTGATATCATCACCGCCCATCCGTTCGACGGCTTCGGCGTAATTGGCACTATTGGTCGCCTGTTCTGATTCCGGATAAAAATACCGAACGGGATATCTGTCGTCATTCAAATTGTCAGGGCCGGGTTTTAGATTGGGTATGCCGGTTCTGCGGATGTTGAACCAGGCCTCATGTCCGTTTGAAATCAGGCTTAGCCATTTTTGCGTCAGTATTTTGTTGAGGTTGTCTGTGCCGTTGAGGGCGATGGCGTCCCTTGTAAAATAATCGGCAGGCAGTTCTACCCCGTAGTAGGCAAAACTAGCGGCGATTCCATTTTGGTAGAAAGTTTCGACATCTCCGGTGATGTAACCTCTTTCCGCGCCTTCCGCCAACGCGAACTGTACCTCGGAATATTGCACGAACTGGGCATCCACACCATTTGGGACTTCCCTAAAAATTGTTCCGAAAGGAGAAATATCATCCAAATTAATGTTGGCAGCCGATATGGTTTCTCGGTCTTGCCCGTTTAATAGGCCTTTATAGGCTGGATTGCCCGCTAGTATGCTTACTTCAGTCGGCTTGTACAACACGGTCACTCGCGGATCGTTCCAAAGGCTTAGAACGGAATCGACGGTTCGGGTCATGCGATGCTCCAAATAGAGACCCAGGGAGGAATTGACTAAGGGATATTGATTAGGGGCGGAACTCAAATAAGGTACTACCGCGTTCTGGTCGTTGCTTTCCATCAGCTTTCCCGAGGTGGCCAAGACCTGCAGTTCCGAAAAATCGGTCAGCCTTTTACTGATACGCAACAGGTAGCGCAATCGCAACGAATTGGCAAACCGCACCCATTTGTCAAGATCTCCGCCGAACATAACATCACCTTGAATAGACGTGTTGGTGTTTTCTAAGGTAGTCGCCGATCGCTTCAAAACGGCAAGAATACCGGTTTCAGGGTCGGTGTAGATACTTTCTTGGGTATCGTATTTCGGAGTGAACTGACCGTTAAGCGCTTTTAGGGCATCGGTATAGGGCACATCTCCCCAAAGGTCGGTAAGCTGCGAGAACATATAGCTCTGCATAATATCGCCCACGGCGGCATAAGCTTCGTTGGAACCTTCGGCATTTTTCATGGATTCAATATCGGTCAGCAGCCGGAAAATGGTGTTCCAATACTCGCTGTTGGTGCCCATTTCGTAACGGTCGATTCGTTCGAATTCCACACTGGCCGCAAACTGGGCGAGGTAATTGGCCAAGCGAAAGCCCTGAAAAAAGGCATTCTGATTGGCCTCGACGGAAATAACGTTGGCCAGTAGAAACTGTGGCCCTACGTTTTGGGGAGAGTTTGGGTTTTCATTGATGCTCTCGAAATCGTCGGTGCAGCTCGCTGTGAAGATAGCGATGCAGAAGAGTAAAACACTATATCTTGTTTTCATCATCATTTTTAATTTGAACTATTTTCGCGAGGCCCAAAGCATCAATCTTCTAACCAATACGCCAACCTGCCGGTAGGCAGGCCCATAAACTTTTTTTAAAACTCCGTCTTCAAACTAAACCCAAGGCTTCTAGTCGACGGATACGAAAAATCATCTACACCGTAAATCACGCTCCTTTCCTGCACGGCGTTGAGTTCGGGGTCAAAATGGGGGTTTTCGGTGAACAATACTAAATTGCTGCCAACCAATCCCAGTTTTATGTTGTCGAATCCTATGGATTGCGTAAGCTTGTCCGGAAAGTTATAGTACAAGGCCACTTGCCTGAGTTTTACGTACGATGCACTGTACAGGGCACTGGCCTCGTTGCCACGATCAAAGAAATTATTGTAGAACGTACTGGCCGGGACAGCTGTAGCGTTTGGGGCATACTGTGGA
>NZ_JBGTHY010000406.1:0-5561 GCF_041745955.1 Pricia sp. | reverse complement strand
AAGATATAACGGAAGAATTTGACGGACAAATGGAGGAGGATTTGTTGGATGCCGAAACGGAGACGGATATGGAGTCCCCTGAAATACCCGAACAAGACGAACTATCCGAAGAAGAGCAGCTGCGTGAGGATTTGGCCAAGGAAAAGGATAAGTTTTTACGTCTTTTTGCAGAGTTTGAAAATTTCAAGAGACGGACATCCAAAGAACGAATGGATATGTTCAAGACCGCGGGACAGGAAATTATGATTTCCCTCTTGCCGGTTTTAGACGATTTTGACCGTGCCCTGAAGGAATTGGCAAAGTCCGACGATACAGAAACCTTCAAAGGTGTGGAACTGATCAGGGTCAAATTACGGGAAACCCTAAGATCTAAAGGCCTTGAGGAAGTAGAAGTTAAAGAGGGGGATCCATTTGATGCCGACGTACACGACGCCATCACACAGATACCCGCTCCTGATAAGAAACTGAAAGGAAAGATTGTCGATGTGATCGAACGTGGCTTTAAGCTGGGCGAACGCATTATCCGCCATCCAAAAGTGGTGGTAGGGAAATAAACATTTTTTTTCCGCACACATATTACCCATAGTTATGGTGCGTTTATAAGTTATAGAACGTTATTAGGGAAGCAACCAAACAATAAGAATGAAGGAAGATTATTACGACATATTGGACATCACCAAAAATGCCTCCCCTGCGGAAATCAAAAAGGCCTATCGAAAAAAGGCCTTGAAGTATCATCCGGATAAAAATCCAGGGGATGCCAGTGCCGAAGAAATGTTCAAAAAATCGGCGGAGGCCTATGAGGTATTGAGCAACGCCGACAAGAAGGCGCGATACGATCAATTCGGACATGCCGCCTTTCAGGGTGGCGGAGGTTTCGGCGGTGGCGGTATGAACATGGACGATATTTTCAGCCAGTTCGGCGATATCTTCGGAAGTGCCTTTGGCGGTGGCGGTGGAGGCGGCTTTAGCGGTTTCGGCGGATTTGGCGGCGGCCAACCTAGGGTCAAAGGGAGTAATTTGCGCATCCGCGTAAAACTTTCTTTAAAGGAGGTGGCCAACGGGGTCGAAAAAAAGGTCAAGGTCCGTCGAAAGATCCAGGCCGAGGGTGTAACCTATGCCACTTGCAGCACTTGCAACGGTCGCGGACAAGTGACCAAGATTACGAATACCATACTGGGCCGTATGCAGACCGCGGCCACGTGTAGTACCTGCGGCGGAAGTGGACAGATTTTGGATGAAAAACCCAGCGATGCCGATGCACAGGGCTTGAAGATAGTCGAAGAGACAGTGTCCATCAAGATACCTGCGGGAGTGGAGGATGGTATGCAGCTGAAAGTTCCCGGAAAGGGTAACGATGCCCCGGGCAACGGTGTTCCCGGCGATCTATTGGTGGCCATGGAAACCGAAGTCCATGATACGCTAAAGCGCGAAGGTGACAATTTACATTACGATCTCTATGTCAGTATTTCGGATGCGGTATTGGGTACTTCAAAAGAAATAGATGCCGTCGATGGCAAGGTGCGCATAAAACTGGAACCAGGTATTCAATCCGGTAAAATATTGCGTCTACGCGGTAAGGGCATCTCGAGTATAAATGGATATGGTACCGGTGATTTGTTGGTACATGTCAATGTATGGACACCCAAAGAGCTGAACAAGGAACAAAAGGAATTTTTCGAGCATATGCAGGGCAATGATAATTTCGAGCCAAAGCCCGAAAAATCGGATAAGTCGTTCTTTGAAAAGGTCAAGGATATGTTTTCTTGATTCTAACTATTCGATAGAATTTTTATAAAAACTTTCATTTCTAAATAAAAACCGTATATTTGGTCTTGATATTGGGAAACCAATATTAATTTTCTTTTTCATAGCAATTTTTTTCCCATCCTTGAATTCGTTTAAGGGTGGGTTTTTGTTTTAATGCCATATCTTTGGTAAAATTGGGTACATGAACAACATTTTGGTAACGAAGGAAGTCACCAAGCGATACGGTGATCACACCGCCCTTGACAAGGTTTCCTTGGAAATCCCCAAAAATAGTATCTATGGCCTTCTGGGACCCAACGGTGCCGGAAAGACTACGCTAATTCGAATTATCAACCAGATTACGTTTCCCGACCAAGGCGAGGTTTATTTTGATGGCGAACTTTTGAAACCCCGACATATCGCCATGATAGGATATTTGCCCGAGGAAAGGGGTCTGTACAAATCGATGAAAGTAGGCGAGCAGGCACTGTATTTGGCGCAATTGAAAGGCCTCTCGAAGGCAGAGGCAAAAAAACGCTTGAAGTTTTGGTTCGATCGGCTGGAAATAGGGGACTGGTGGAACAAGAAAATCCAAGAACTTTCAAAGGGTATGGCCCAAAAGATACAGTTTATCGTAACCGTACTGCACGAACCCAAATTGCTCATTTTTGACGAACCGTTCAGCGGTTTCGATCCCATCAACGCCAATATTATCAAGGATGAGATACTAAAATTAAAGGAAAACGGCACGTCGATCATCTTCTCGACCCATAGAATGGAATCCGTAGAGGAACTTTGCGAGTATATCGCCCTGATCCATCGTTCGGAAAAAATATTGGACGGAAAACTTTCCGATATTAAGAAGGCGTATAAGAACAATATTTTTAACGTGGGCCTTGAAACCGACAAAGGCGATATCATCTTGAAAGAACTGGCAGAGAAATTCGATATCAGCTCATCGAAATACGATATAGGGGCGAAGCAGCTTGATTTCACCTTTCAGCTTCCCGACAGCAACTCCGGATCCGTACTGAATTACCTTTCCACAAAAGCGAACATCAACCATTTTGTGGAAACCATTCCCTCGGCCAACGAAATATTTATCCAAACGGTACAAAGCAAAGGTGTCCATGAATAAACTGCCGCTCATCATCAAAAGGGAATATCTGGCCAAGGTAAGGAACAAATCCTTTGTCATCATGACCTTTTTGAGTCCGATCTTGATGGTCGCCATGGTGGTCTTGATTGCCTTTTTGACCAAAATGAACGATAACGAAAAACGGGTCATCGCCCTTTTGAACCAAAGCGATTATTTTACCCATGAATTTTTGATGGCTGAAGGAATATCCTATGTAAATTTTACCGACATCCCGTTGGAGACGGCCAAAGATTCTACGGCAAAAGGGGACTACTACGGCCTTCTTTACATTCCCTCGGGAGAAAACCTTGAAAAAGTGGCGGAGGGTTCTTTTCTGTATACACAGGAAGCGCCGAGTACTGCGATACTCGATAAGCTCGATGCTGTTTTTCAACAAAGGTTGCGGCAAGAAAGGCTACAGAAAATGGGGGTTTCTACCGCTGAGTTTGAAGCTATCGATAGTCGTTTCGAGGTGAACACAGCTACATTTGCCGGGAATCTCAATATTAAGGGCATCAATGAAATCAAGGCCTTTATCGGCGGTGGCTTTGGCTATTTGATCATGATGTTCATCATAATTTATGGGGGGTTCGTAATGCGAAGCGTTATCGAAGAAAAGACAAGCCGGATTATTGAGGTAATCATATCTTCGGTCAAGCCCTTCGAACTCATGTTGGGCAAGATTATCGGGACTTCCTTGGCGGGGATTACCCAGTTTGCGATATGGATCGTTTCGGGGGGAATTTTGTTGATACTGGCCTTCGCGATGTTCGATATTGATCCTTCTTCCATGAACAGCGGGGCCGCGGTAGGGGCCAACTTCGCGCCATCGGTTCCGACAAGCGATCAGACCATGCAGATTTACGCCCAAGAAATATTCAATATTCCGTGGGCCATGTTGATTACGTTTTTTCTTGTGTACTTTATTTTGGGCTATCTCATCTATAGTTCCATTTATGCCGCTATCGGGGCGGCAGTGGATAACGAAACGGATACGCAACAATTTATTTTCCCCATTATCCTTCCCTTGATGTTGGCCATTTATGTGGGGTTCTTTTCGGTGTTCAGCAATCCCCATGGACCGATAGCCGTCGGGTTTTCCCTGTTTCCATTGACTTCTCCCATCGTTATGCTCATGCGTTTACCGGGGGGTATCGGTGAGGGCGGGGTGCCGATTTGGGAACTGGTGACCTCCATCCTTCTATTAATTATTACTTTTATCGGTATTGTATGGCTTGCCGCCAAAATATATAGGGTAGGCATCCTGATGTACGGCAAAAAGCCAACGTACAAGGAACTGTTTAGGTGGTTAAAATACTGATGATGCTCCAAGACGATTTAAGTAAGGTAGAAGAGTTTGTCGAGAAGGATATCTGGGGCGCTGTAAAAGAGTTTCTCGATTTGGGGCTTAGTTTTGGCGAGGGCGATAATGAAATTAATATTACCGTAGGCCTATTATTGGCCTTGGTTATCGCTTTTTTTATTACCGCTTTTCTGCTGAAGTGGTTACGGCATCTGTTGACCCGAAAGATGGAAAGCGACGACAAGCTTAAGTTCATCAGTTTTTTCAAGTTCATTCGATATTTGGTCTATGTCGCCGTAATTGTGATTACCATGAGTTCGGCCGGTATCGACATAACCCTGTTGCTTACGGCTTCCGCAGTGTTGTTCGTCGGTCTGGGACTTGCGCTTCAAGACATTTTTAAGGATATTCTCGGCGGTATTTTTATAATCACCGATAAGTCTTTGCACGTTGGCGATATCGTTGAGGTAGACGGTAGGGTGGGCAAGGTATTCGAGATCAAGCTGAGAACGACCAGGGCCATAACCCGCGACGACAAGGTAGTCGTTATTCCCAATCATCATTTTATCACCAACATCATTTACAATTACACCCAGAATCACAAAATGACCCGGGAAAAGATACTTATAGGTGTTGCCTACGGTAGTGATGTAAACTTGGTCACAAAAATTCTGGAATCTATCGCAACTAACCATAAGTCGATCCTAAAAAACCCGAAACCCTTTGTACAGTTCGATGATTTTGGGGACTCTGCACTACTATTTTCCTTGAACTTTTATATCGAGGACAGCTTTAGCGATCCGAGATTAAAAAGTGAAATAAGATATAAAATCGACGCCAAGTTCAGGGAAAATAGAATAAGCATTCCTTTTCCACAGCGGGATGTACATATAGTTCAATCCGGACCGTTCGAACACCGAAACGCCGTGGATAAAACCGATACGAAATGGGGACTGGGAGAAGATTAAAATACGTTTGTTTTTGGGTTGGCTCTTTATGGGCGGTTTGCGGCATTGCCCAAACCCCCGATATTTTTAGGGCGGAGTACATGATGATGCCCAGAAACGATCAGGGTGCCAAGTTATCGCGGATAAAACTGGTGGTGAACGTGCCCATTACCCTAAAGGATTCGAGTAATATCATAATCGGGGGAGAGTACAACCGCTTGTCCTATGGATTACGGCGCGATGGGATTCCCAGTGAGGTTGAGGGGCTGCGGCAATTGCACGTCGCAGACTTCAATTTGGCCTATGTGTATAGGTACAACGAATTTTGGCGAATTATAGGCGTAGTGACCCCGCGTTTAGCATCGACTTTGGACGAACCGATAGAAAAGGGAGATATCACCTTTAATGTGACGGCCGGAGTGCT